>CAJBIS010000115.1 GCA_903953195.1 uncultured Actinomycetes bacterium | reverse complement strand
GATGCCCCGCTCGGCGTCTCCGCCGGGGTCAGCCGGCGGTGCAGCGCGTCGACCGTGGCGTTGGCGTCGGCCACGATCGCGAGGTCGGCCATCGACATCATCGGGCAGTGCGGCTCGGTGTTCACGCTGATGATGTGGTCGGGATCACCCAGTCCGGCGGTGTGCTGCACTGCGCCCGAGATTCCGAACGCCAGATAGAGCGACGGCTGCACGACCACGCCGGTCGTGCCGATCTGTCGCTCGTGCGTCAGCCAGCCGCGGTCGGTGACGACACGGGTCGCCCCCATGGCCGCACCGATCGCCACTGCCACGTCGCCGAGCATGTCGAAGCGGTCCGCCGAGTCGAGCCCTGCGCCGCCGCCGACGATCCGCGGCGCCTCGACCAGATCCATCGTCGCGACGTCGGGTCCGAGCACGTCGACCACCTCGGCATCACGACCGGCCACGGGCTCGAGGTCGAGGACCTCGGGTGTCGGACCGGTGCCGTGCTCGTGGGCCTCGACGGGCCGCAGCCCCGGCTGGACCGTCACCACCACCGGTCCCGTCGGGTCGTGGTCGACCATGACCGATCCGCCCGCACGTGACGTCGTGATGCGACCGGGGCGGACGTCGACCGCACCCGTCAGCAGCGGCCGCCGCAGCGCCGCTGCGAGCCGAGGGGCCAGATCCCGTCCGTCCGGCGAGCCCGGGAGGAGGAGCAGGTCGGCATCGGCGACGACCGGAGCGAGGGTGGCCGCCCACCGGCCCGGCGCGAACCCCGGCGTCTCCCAGACCCGCACGTCGCTCCCGACCGAGCCGAGTGCGCCCGCCGCATCGACGGCCGCCTCACCGACGATCACGACCCGCCCACCGGCATCGGCGACGGCCTCGATCGCCCCGGAGGGCAGCACGCCGCCACGCACGGGCACGACCGCGCAGGCCCGGGGCGGGGTCCGGCCGGTCACCGGAACGCTGTCCAGCCGCGGCGCACCATGGGGAGAAGTTACTCCGGGCGCCGCGGGGCACCCCAAGTTCCTCGCCGACCGCCATACTGCTCCCGTGGGCCACGACCACCACCACGGCAGCGCCGCCGCCCGGGCCGGTGCCGCCGCCCGTCGACCGCTCGGCATCGCCCTGGCGCTCGGGGTCGTCACGTTCGCGGTGCAGATCGTGGTCGCGCTGCGTACCGATTCGTTGGCGCTGCTCACGGATTCCGCGCACGTGCTCACCGACGTCGCGGCGATCGGGCTGTCGCTCGCCGCGGTGATGGTCGCGGACCGCCCCACTCGACCGGATCGGACCTTCGGCCTCTACCGGCTCGAGGTCCTCGTCGCGCTGTTGAACGCCGTGCTCATGCTGGCCGTGGCGGTGTGGGCGATCGTCGAGGGGCTCAGCCGGCTGGGTGACCCGCCCGATGTGCCGGGCCTGCCGATCCTGGTCGTCGGCACGTTCGGGCTGATCACCAACCTGGTGTCGTTGCGCCTGCTGTCGAATGGCGGCTCGCTGGTCGCCGAGGGCGCTCGCCTCGACGTGCTCGCCGATTCGATCGCGTCGATCGGTGTGATCATCGGCGCGGTGCTCATCCTCACGCTCGGCATCGAGGTCGCGGACACGTGGGTGGGGCTCGCGATCGCCGTGTGGATCGTGCCGCGCTCGCTCCGACTCGCGGCGGACGCGCTGCGCGTGCTGGTCCAGGCCGCGCCCCGTCACATCGACCTCACCGCCGTCCACGACGACCTGCGTGCGCTCCCCGACGTGGTCGAGGTGCACGACCTGCACGTGTGGACACTGACCTCGGACATGGACGTGTTGACCGCGCACCTGGTGGTGCGCACCGGCTCCGACCACCACGCCACCCTCGACGGCGCGCGTGAGGTGTTGGCCCAGTCGCACGACATCCACCACGCGACGCTGCAGGTCGAACCCGAGGACCACGCGGGCTGCGACGAACTCGACTGGTAGCGGCGAACCTCCCTCGGTTGCGCGGCGACCGCCGGCGACTCAGCGTGACGCGAGCTGCGGGGCGAGCTGCGCCGTCGGGATGGCTGCTCCCACTCGCTCACCGTCGATGACGGCGGCGTGGGCCCGGCGGGGCGCCAGGGCGTCGCCGACCCGCGCCACGTCGAGGCCCCGGCCGCGCAGCTCGTGGAAGAGCGCGTCGGCCGGGGTCGACGGCACGGCCAACACCACCCAGTCGGGTTCGCGGGTCTCCATGGCACCGGTCGGATGGTGCTGCACGTTGAGCACACGACCCTCGACGCCCATCGGCACGAGTTCGGTCGACTGCGCAATGCCCTTCGACTCGGCGCGGATCCACCAGTTCTCGAGGTCGAGCGTGATGCCCAGGTCCTGACCGACGACCATGCCCGGCGAGACCACCTCGACGGTGCAGCCCCGGTCGGCCAGCAGCTCGGCGACCGAGGTCGCGTGATGGAAGCCGAGCTCATCGAGGACGAGCACCGATCCGGTCGGCTGGGCCGTGCCATCGAGCACGTCACGCACGTCGACGATCCACGCGGCGTCGGCCGGAGCCCACCACGGCCGGTCGGGCACGGACCCGGTGGCGACCACGACGGTGTCGGGACGGCGGCGCTCCACCTCGTCGGCGTCCACGTCGACACCGAACTCGAACTCGACGCCGAGCCGCCCGCACTCGTGCAGCTGGTTGCGGATCAGGTCGCCGAACTCGGCACGGTTCGGCACGGTCGCCGCCAACCGGACCTGCCCACCGGCGGCACCGGACCGTTCCACCACCGTGACGTGATGACCGTTGCGGGCGGCGGCGAGCGCCGCCTGCAGGCCCGCGGGACCGGCGCCGATCACCAGCACGCGACGCCCGACCGCCACCGGTCTCGGTTGACCGACACCCTCGGACTCGCGTCCCGCCGCCGGGTTCTCGATGCAACCCAACCAGCGATTGAGTCCCATGCGGCCGACGCACTCCTGGTTGCAGCTGAGGCACAGGCGGGTGTCATCGGTGAACCCGGCACGGGCCTTGGCGACGAAGTCGGGGTCGGCGATCTGGCCGCGCACGACGCCGACGAGGTCGCACTGACCCTCGGCGAGCGCCCGCTCCGCCTGGAGCGGATCCTTGAACCGGCCGACGCCGACCACGGGCAGATCGACCGCCTCGCGGATGGCCGAGGGAATGAACATCGAGTAGCCGGGCGGGATGTGCATCGACGCCTCGATCATGAACAGCGACGCCGTGGCCACACCGATCGACGTGTTGATGTAGTCCACCTTGCCGGTGGCCTCGACCATGCGAGCCACCTCGACCGCCTCGTCGATCGTGGTGCCGCCCTCGATGAGTTCGTCGCCGCACAACCGGACACCCAGCGCCAGGTCCGGCCCGATGGCGCGGCGAACCTCGTCGACGATCTCGATGAGGATCCGGGCCCGGTTGGCGAGGGGTCCGCCGTAGTCGTCCGTCCGCTTGTTCGTCGCCGGCGAGAGGAAGCCGCGCACGATCGAACTGTGCGAGCACTGCAGTTCGACGCCGTCGAATCCGCCCTCGGCGCTGTGGCGGGCCACCAGTCCGTACGACGCGACGATCTCGGCGATCTCCGCGGCGTCGACAGCCTTGGGGACCTCACGGAAGAGCGGGTCGGCGACCGGCGACGGCGCCCACACGGGGAGTCGCGAGTACATCGAACTGGCCTGGCCGCCGTTGTGGTTGATCTGGGCGAAGATCGGCACCCGGTGACGGTGGACGGCCTCGGTGATGCGGCGGTACCCCGGCACCACCTCCGGGTGGAACCCGTGGATGAGCTTCTCGTACGGCCAGTCCGTCGGATGGGTCGAGTGCTCCTCGGTGATGATCAGCCCGGCGCCGCCCGCGGCGCGTGCCGCGTAGTACGCCACGTGTTGCTCGCTCGGCAGACCGTCGACCGCGTAGTTGGTCAGGTGCGCGGAGAAGACGATCCGGTTCCGCACCGTCACGGGACCCAGTTGGAGCGGCGTCCAGATCAGCTGCTCGGGCATCTGCTCAGGCTACGACCACCCTCCCCCACCCGTGCAACAGGGAGTGGGAGCACGTCGCCCGGCCGGACGACGGAATCGACGGAGCTCGCTCCGTGATCAGCCGTCGCGGCGACGGCCGCGCAGCACGGCGGTGGCGACACCGGCCACCGTGGACGCCGCAGCGGCGGCACCACCGGCGACGGCGGCGACACGGCCCCACAGGAAGTGACCCGGACCGCCGTCGGGAAGGTCACTCACGTGGCGATCGCTGTCCACGTAGACGTCGCCGACCGGCTCGAGTCCGAATCCGACCAGACGACCGTTGCGCACGTGGCCGTAGAGCCCGCCCGGCAACGCCACGGCCACGTCGTCGTGCGTCCGGAACGCACTGTTCGCCGCCTTGGCCAGGTCGACGGCCTGCTGAATGGTTCGATCCAGCACGTCTCTGGTGGTGGTCAACATGGTCGCCTCCTCGCCGGCTCCATTGCCGTGTTCGCCCCGGGATGCTGCCCGAAGACCCAGCGTACCCATCGTGCGGTCGCTCGCCTAGACCCTGTGGCGGTGAATTCCCGGAGTTCACACGGGTCGCCCGACCCGCGAACTCCAGCAAGCACCGACCGCAGCGGCTCAGCCCAGGTCGACGGCCGCCCGGCGGCCCTCGAGCACCGCCTCCATCACCGTTCGGGGCGCCACGTCGTCGCCCGCCCGCACCACCGACGGCACCCCGGCGGCTCGCAGCGCGTCCCAGAGTTCGTCGTCGGGCAGTCGGTGCCCGGCGTCCACGACGGCGGAGACGTCCAGCGATGAACGCGTCCCGGTGAACCGGTCCTCGAGCACCGCGTGGCTCGGCGCAACGCTCCGCAGGATGCTCCGACGGTGCATCGACACGCCCGCCTGCGCGAGGCGGGCGTTCGCCGGCGCCAGGTCACCGGCCCGGGCGAGTTCGTTCCCGACGATGAAGTCCTGCGTCGCGAGGTGCACCTCGCGGCCGCCGGCCACGAGCAACTCGGCGACCGCCACACCGGTCGGGCCGCCGATCGGGTCCCAGACGAGCACCGCTCCCTCGGGCAGTCCGGCGGCGCCGACCTCGAGCGCCTCCGCTGCGGACACCACCCGGGCGCCGGCGTCCACGGTCGCGTCGAGCACGCCCGGTCGACCACCGGTCGCCACCACGATGCAGGTCCCGTCGGCGGCCACGTCGCCGCCGCTCGGCGAGCGGGCGATCTCGTCGACGGTGACGTCACGGCCCGTCTCGATCTCCACACCCAGTCGCTCGCACTCGGAGCGCAGCCAGTCGGCGAACAGCGCGAACCGCTCACGGCCCGGTTGCAGCGACACCGTCCCGAGCCGACCACCGAGCCGGTGGCTCTGCTCCCACAGCCGCACCCGGTGCCCGCGGGTGGACGCAACCCGCGCCGCCTCGAGCCCGGCCGGACCGCCACCCACGACGAGCACGTCGACGGGGGTGCCCGTCACGCCGATCCGTTCGAGTTCCGTGGTCTCGTGACCCGTCGACGGGTCGACGACGCAGCTCACGATCGGGTTGCGGTTGTCGCGCACCATGCACTGCTGGTTGCACAGCACGCACGGACGGATCTCACGACGGCGTTCGCCCACCGCCTTCGCCACGAGGTCGGCATCGGCCAGCTGTGCCCGCGTCATCTCGACCGCGTCGGCGACGCCGTCGGCGACCGCCCACTCGGCCTGGTCGACGTCGACGATCGACCCCTGCGCGACGACGGGCACCCGACCGTCGGTCGCCGCGTTCACGGCGTCACGCACGGTCCGGGCCAGATCCAGGTTGAATCCGGCCGGGGTGTGGCCGTCGGGTCGGGTGGCACCCACCGAGTAGATCGAACCGCGGACCACGGTGAGCACGTCGATCCGCAGGTCGGCGTCGGCGCAGAGTTCGGCCGCGAGCTCCGCGGCGGCCTCGGGGGTGATGCCGGCCCACGGTGCCAGCTCGTCGCACGACAGCCGGAGGCCCAGCACACGGTCCGGTCCGAGCGCGGCGCGGACCGCGGCGAGCACCTCGCGGGCGAACCGGGTGCGGTCGCCACCCCACTCGTCGTCGCGTTGGTTGGTGAGCCCGGACAGGAACTGGCGCACGAGCGAGAACTGACCGGCGTTGACCTCGACGCCGTCGCATCCCGAGGCCACGGCGACCTCGGCGGCGGCGCCGAATCCCGCGACGACCGCGGCGATGTCGTCGGCCTCCATCCACTTGGGCACCTCGCGGGTGTTGACCTCCGGCACCCGGGACGGCGCCCACAGCTCACGCTGCGACCAGTGCGACGTCCCCTGTCCACCGGCGTGTCCGAGTGCCGCGAGCACGAGTGCGCCCTCGGCGTGGCACGCCGCGGCGACCGCCTGCCAGCCGTCGCCGCACTCGACACCGAGCGGCGCGTGCTCGTACGGCCAGTCCGACTCATGGACCGACGCCTCCTCGGTCACGACGACGCCGGCACCGCCCGCGGCGCGCCGGCGGTAGTAGGCGACGTGACGCTCCGAGATGCTGCGACCCCGGCCGAGGTTGGTCTCGTGCGGGCCGAACACCACCCGATTCCGGGCGGTCCGGGGCCCGAGTTCGATGGGGTCGAAGAGCGACGGCACGGACCACATGCTGCCGCGCGACCGACCGGGGTGCGAACCCCGAGTCGGTACCCGGCGCGTGTGGCGCGCCCCGGGACCGGCGGCGGGCGACACTGTGCGGCATGGAACTCAGCGACGCGATGCGCACGACCGGCGCGGTCCGGACGTTCACCGACGAGGCCGTGACCGACGAGGTGCTCCGCTCCGTGCTCGACGACGCCCGGTTCGCACCGTCCGGTGGCAACCGCCAGGGCTGGCGCGTGGCCGTCGTGCGCGACGTGGCACTGCGTCGCCGACTCGCCGATGCCTGCGCCCCGGTGTGGAACGAGTACGTGGCCCAGACCGCCGCCGGTGAGACACCGTTCTCGGTCACGACGGCATCGTCGATCGACCTCGACGAGGCGCGACGTACGACCGCACCCAACCCGCTGCTCGACGAACTCGAATCGGCGCCGGTGGTGCTGGTGGTCGCCGTCGATCTGGCGGCGCTCGCGGTGATGGACCGTGACCTGGACCGGCCGTCGATCGTCGGCGGAGCGTCCGTGTACCCGTTCTGCCAGAACCTGATGCTGGCCGCACGGGACCGAGGGCTCGG
>CAJBIS010000114.1 GCA_903953195.1 uncultured Actinomycetes bacterium | reverse complement strand
TGTTCGAGGCGCTCGCTGAGCTCGAATCCGAACAACGAATGCGTGACGCGGCCCGCCTCGCGCTCCTCGCCGAGCTCGATGCCCGCGATCTGCCGTGGCGGACGCACGGACTCCGGACCGCCGGGTGGTTGGCTCATGCCCACCAGTGGCCCCGGAACGAGGCGCACCGCCAGGTCCGCACGGCGCGCACGTGCCGACGATCACTCGGCGACGTCGCCGATGCCGTGCGCGACGGCCGACTCACGATCCACCACGCCGAGTTCCTGACACGGCTGGCCACACCCCGGGTCGCAGCAGTCGTCCAGTCGTGCCAGCAGGTCCTGATCGATCTGGCGCGCGACACCGCGTTCGACCAGTGGGCCACCGATGTCCGCATGCTGGTGCGCCTGGCCGACGCCGACGGCGGGCACACACCGGGACCGGAGTCCGACCGGGCGAGCATCAGCATCGGACTCGAGGACGACACGCAACTCGTCGCCACGCTCCACGGAGCGAACGGGCACGCGGTGCGCGCCGCGCTCGAGGCTGAGTGCAGCCGACGACTTCGCCACCACCGGCACCTCGTGCGCCTCGACCCGTCACACCAGATGCCGAGTCGGTCGCAGCTGCTGGCCGAGTCACTGTGTGAGCTGGTCCGACGCGGCGTGAGCGCCGGTCCGGGTGCGCGGCCGCCGGTGACCGACGTGACGCTCGTCGTCCACGCCGGCGATCCGGCCACATCGTCCGCGCAGTTCGTCGATGCCACCACCGCCGACGGTGTGGCGCTGGCCGACGGCACCGTGCGCCAGTTGCTGTGCGACTCGGTGCTGCATCCGGTCGTCGTCGACTCGCTCGGTGTCCCGCTCGACCACGGCACGGCCGTTCGGTTCGCCACACCGGAACAACGTCGGGCCGCGCTGGTCCGCGACGGCGGCTGCGTCCACCCGGGCTGCGACGCCCCCCACTCCTGGGTGCAGTTGCACCACGTCGTCGAGGCCCGACTCGGCGGTGCGACCGATCTCCGGAATCTGGCGAGTGTCTGCCCCACTCACCACGGGTTGTGGCACAGCCGGGGCTGGCACGTCGAACCCACGGCCGACGGCCGGTTCGAGATCATCACGCCCGCCGGGCGGCGACTCCGGAGTCAGCGGCACGGTCGACCCGCGCCGGTGCCGGTGCCGGTACTGGTTCGGAGATCGAGGGAGTGATCGTCGGAGCAGCGGCATCCGGCGACACCGGACTCAGTCGAGCTGGAGCACCCGCGCCGCGTTGTCGCGCAGGAACTTCGGCCACACCTCATCCTTGAGCGGCACGTTCGGCAGTTCCGAGAAGATGCGCTCGAGCGTGAGGCCCATCGGGAAGTACCCCGCGTACATGACCTTGTCCGCGCCACGCGTGTTGGCGTAGTCGATGATCGCCTGCGGGTAGTACTTCGGCGCGAACGCGGACGTCGAGTAGTAGAGGTTCGGCCACTTGAGCATCAGCTTCACGGCCAGTTCCTCCCATGGCTCCGCGCCGTGACGCATCACAATGGTCAGCTCCGGGAAGAACCAGCAGACCTCGTCGAGCAACTCGACCTTCTGACACGCCATCGGCACCCGAGGCCCCGGCACCCCCACGCACATGAAGATCGGGATCTGCAGCTCACAGCACTTCGCGTAGATCGGATACCACCGCTTGTCGTTGATCGGCACCTGCGGGTTGCAGCCAGCGGGGAATCCCACGACGGCGCGCAGGTCGAGCGTCTCCTTCGCCTTCACGATCTGCTCGACGGCGGTCATCCCGTCGTTGGGATCGACGCCGATCGACGCGAGGAAGCGGTCCGGATGCTCGCTCAGCGCGCGCACACCGGAATCGCCGCCTGCGCCGATCATCGCCTTGTCGATCCCGTAGTGGTCCATGAGCGTGAGCGTGTGACCCACCGGGTCGTCCAGGTTCAGCGCCGCCTTCGGGACGTCCTTGAACATGTACTCGACCGGGAACTCGAACTCCTCCTGGGAGTCCTTGTCCCGCAGTTGCGGACTGAGGAAGGAGTAGACCTTGCGGAGATCCTCGAAGGGAAGGTCCAGCATGGTGTCGATGATCCCGATCCCGGAGGGCATGGCCATGACCCCACGGTACTCCCGGAACTAGAACAGGTTCTCATGCGTCGTCCGAACATCCTGCTCGTCACGCTGGACCAGTTCCGCGCGGAATGCCTCGGTGTCGCCGGCCATCCGGTGGTCCGGACACCGACGCTGGACCGGCTCGCGACCGAGGGTGTCCGGTTCGACAACCACTTCTCGAACTGCGCCCCGTGCTCACCGGGTCGGGCCTCCCTGCTCACCGGCCTGTGGCAGATGAATCACCGTGTGGTCGACAACGGCGCGCCACTCGCGGACGACCTGCCGATGCTGCCGCGCCTGCTCCGCGACCTCGGGTACACCCCGACCCTGTTCGGCTACACCGACACCGCGTTGGACCCGCGGGGCCGCGCCGACGACGACCCGGCCCTGCGGAACTGGGAGGAGCCCATGGCGGGCTTCGATGTCGCCGTCATGCTCGACGAGCAGATCGCACCGTGGCTCGAGTGGCTCGCCGACGAGGGTCTCGACGTGCCCGACCCGCCGTTCGGCGTGTACCGGCACGCCGACGTCGAGATCCCCGAGGGCCGGGGCGCGTCGTGGCCGCCTCCCATCTACGACGCCGACCACACCGAGTCCGCGTTCATCTCGAACGCCGCGATCTCGTGGCTCGACGACCACTCCGCCGACACCGAACCGTGGTGCCTGCACCTCTCGTACCTGCGGCCGCACCCGCCGTACATCGTCCCTGCGCCCTACAACGACATGTACGACCCGGCCGACGTGCCGCCACCGCACCGGCTCGAGTCGATCGAGGCGCAGGCGGCGGTCCACCCGTTCCTCGCGGCCGCGCTGAACGTCGTGCCGTCACCGGCCGACGATCTGGACCAGGCCCAGCTGCGGGCCACCTACTACGGGATGATCACCGAGGTCGACGCCCAACTCGGCCGGGTGATCGACGCGTTGCGCGACCGCGGGCAGCTCGACGACACGATCGTCGTCGTCACCTCGGACCACGGGGAACAGCTCGGCGACCACTGGCTCGTCGAGAAGCTCGGCTTCTACGACCCCAGCTATCGCATCCCGCTCATCGTCCGGTGGCCCGGCATGACCGGTTCGCCCGGTCGGGTCGTCGAGTCGTTCACCGAGAACGTCGACGTGCTCCCGACGCTGCTCGACGTGTGCGGCGGGAACGCGCCCGAGTTCTGTGACGGCGCGTCGCTCCGGCCGTTCCTCGACTCGGAACGCCGCGGCCTCGACGCCCCGCCCCGATGGAGGGACGCCGTGCTGTTCGAGTACGACTTCCGGATGCCGACCACCACCATGATCGAGGAACTGTTCGGCATCCGACAGGACGAGTGCGCGATCAGCGTGATCCGCGACCGCCACGGCAAGTACGTCCACTTCGCTGCCGACTTCCCGTCACTCTGCTTCGACCTCGACGATGACCCCGGCGAGCTGCGCGATCGCAGCTCGGACCCGGCATTCACCGAGCGGATGCTCACCTACGCCCAGCGCATGCTCGACCTGCGACTGCGACACACGGACTCGCGTCTGACCGGCAGCCGGGTCACCGCCGACGGGCTGGTCCACCGACCCGACCCGCCGCGCCCCGCCGTCGGCGGCGGCTGACCACATCCCAACCACGACCACACCTCGACCACGACGACAGGGAGCACCATGCCGAGCAGCACCGGGTTCGACCCCACCCATCTCCGCGAGCGCCTCACCGAGTGGCTCGCCGCGCGACTCGGTGACGCCACCGACGTCGACATCACGAGCCTCGACGCGCCCACCGAGACGGGTCACTCCTCCGAGACGGTCATGTTCGACGCGTCGTGGACCGGCACCGACGGCCCGACCACCGCGTCGATGGTGCTGCGCACCGCACCGGGTGGCCACACCGTCTTCCCCACCTACGACCTCGGGATGCAGTACCAGGTCATGCAACGGGTGGCGGCGTCGTCGACCGTTCCGGTGCCGCCGCTGCGCTGGTACGAGCCGGATCCCGCATGGATCGGCGGCGAGTTCCTGGTGATGGACCGGGTTGACGGGCTCGTCCCGCCGGACCGGCTGCCGTACACGATGCAGGGGTGGCTGCTCGAGGCCACGCCCGAACAGCAGCGAGAGGTGCAGACCACCGGCATCGAGGTGCTCGCGCAGTTGCACGCGATCGACTGGCGCGCCGCCGGACTCGACCTCCTGGACGACCCGACCTACGGAACGATCGGCCTGGACCAACAGCTCGGCTTCTACGAGCACTTCCTCGAGTGGGGCCGCGGCGACCACCCGCAGCCCCGACTCCACGAGGTGGCACGCTGGCTCCGGGACAACCGGCCCGACCCCGAACCGGAACCGGTGCTCAACTGGGGCGACTCCCGGATCGGCAACACGATCTTCCGGGACTTCCGACCCGTCGCCGTCCTCGACTGGGAGATGGCGACGCTCGGGCCACCACAGGTCGACCTGGCCTGGTCGCTGCTGCTCGAACGCTTCTTCTCCGTCGAGCTCGGCGTGCCGCAACTGCCCGGATTCCTGAGCCACGACGAGGTGATCGCCCACTACGAGGCGGTATCTCAGCGGACGGTCGGCGACCTCACCTGGTACACCATCTGGGGGGCGCATCGCTATGCCGTGGTGATGATGCGCCTCTGCCAGGCTGCAGCGATCGACGGGATCGACATGGGCCAGACCGAGGACGACAACCTCGCGCTCTCCATGTTGAACCACCTGCTCGACGAGCACGGCCTGCTGTAGCACCCGACCGCCTCCGCGGAGCGAGCGACCAGTGAACGTACCGTTACCCCCGTCAGCACCACCTGAACCCTCGTCATGGCAACGCCACGCACCTCTGTTCCCGGGCGTCTCCGAACCTTCGGACGCCGACTGGTCGACCTGCTCGGGCCGACCGGCGGCGCGGCGCGCCAGAGCCTGGTCGCGTTGTTCCTCAACTCGTCGACGAGCTTCGTCGCCGGCGCCGCGCTCGGCGCCATCACCGGAACGCTGGAGGCGCTCCCCGGCCTGCTGGTGATGGTCCCCGCCGCGATCGGACTGCGCGGCAACATCTTCGGCTCACTCGGCAACCGGCTCTCGACGTCGATCCACACCGGCACCTACCGGCCGTCGCTGCGTTCGGACTCCGTCGTCGGTCAGAACGTGCTGGCCTCGATCTCGCTGACGTTCATCCTGTCGCTCGGACTCGCGGTCGTGGCTCGCGTCGTGGCCGCAGCGTTCAACGTCGCGAACGTCATCGGTGTGCTCGACCTCGCCGTCGTGTCGATCGCCGGCGGCCTTCTCGCGAGCGTCGTCGTGCTCGGCGCCACGCTGTTGCTCACCTCGGTCGGCGTGCGCCGGGGCTGGGACCTCGACAACCTCGTCGCCCCGTCGACCGCCACACTCGGCGACGTCGTGACGATCCCGGCGCTGTGGATCGCCACCTTCCTCCTGGGTCACGGCCGCTGGACCGCCGGACTCGGGTGGGCGCTCGCCGCGCTGAGCATCGTGGTGTTCGTCGCCTCGCTCCGGGCACACATTCCCGAGCTCCGCCGCATCATCCGGGAGTCGCTGCCCGTGCTGTCGGCCGCCGTCGTGCTCTCGACGCTCGCCGGGCTCGTGATCCAGGGGCGCCTCACCGTGTTCGCCGCACTGCCCGCGCTGCTCGTGCTCGAACCGGCGTTCGTGAGCTCGGCGGGGTCGCTCGGCGGCATCCTGGCGAGCCGCGTCGGGACCAATCTGCACCTCGGTCTCGTGGAACCGACACTGCGACCGGGGCGCGAGGCCCGGCGCGATGCCGCAGCGGTGTTCCTGTTGTACGTGCCCGTGTTCCTGTTCAACGGCATCGGCGCCACCGTGGTCGCGACCCTGCTCGGGCTCGACGGGCCGGGGCTGCTCCGCATGGTGCTCGCGTCACTGATCGGTGGTGCCGTGGCGGTCGCGTTCGTGATCGCGCTCGCGTACTACGGGACGATCGCCGCCTGGCGATCCGATCTCGACCCGGACACGTACGGGATCCCGGTGGTCACCGCGTCGGTGGACTTCGTCGGCGCGATCGCGTTCATCGTCACGATCGCGGTGCTCGGCATCGCCTGAGCGCCACGGCCCCTGCGACTCGATCGACTCAGCCGGCGTCGAGCAGCTCGCTGACCAGAGCCGCCACCGCGCTGCGCTCCGAACGCGACAGCGTCACGTGCCCGAAGAGCGGGTTGCCTCGCAGCAGCGCGACCACCGAGGCGATGCCGTCACGTCGACCGACGCGCAGGTTGTCGCGCTGGGCGACGTCGTGGGTGAGGACGACACGACTGCCCTCACCGAGACGACTCAGCGCGGTCAGGAGCACCATGCGCTCCAGGTTCTGGGCCTCGTCGACGATCACGAAGCACTCGGTGAGCGTGCGCCCACGGATGTGGGTCAGCGGGAGCACCTCGACGAGTTCCCGTTCGACGACCTCCTCGATCACCTCGGGGCCGGCGATGGACTCGAGCGCGTCGTGGACGGCTGCCGCCCACGGCGACATCTTGTCGGTCTCGCTGCCCGGCAGGTAGCCGAGGTCCTGCCCGCCGACGGCGTACAGCGGCCGGAACACGATCACCTTGCGGTGCGTGCGACGCTCCAGCACCGCCTCGAGACCTGCGGCGAGCGCGAGCACCGACTTGCCGGTGCCGGCGGGACCGCCGAGCGACACGATGCCGACGGACTCATCCGCGAGCAGGTCGAGCGCCACCCGCTGCTCGGCGGACCGACCGCGCACGTCGAACAGTGACCGGTCGCCGTCGACGAGATGCACCTTGCCGTCGGCGCAGAGTCGGCCGAGCGCACTCGCCGTCGGACTGCGGAGCACCAGTCCCGCGTTCGTCGGGATCCGGTCGCTCCCCTCGAGGGCGATCGAGCGGTCGTGGTAGAGCGAGTCGATCGTCGCCGAGTCGATGTCGAGTTCGACCATGCCCGACCAGCCGTCGGGGTCGACCATCTCGTGCCGGTACTCCTCGGCCGGGATGCCGACGACCGACGCCTTGAGTCGCAGCGGAAGGTCCTTGCTGACGAGCACCGCGTCCACGCCGCCGTTGGCCAGATTGCGGGCCACCGCGAGGATGCGATGGTCGTTGACCGCAGCCGAGAAGGCCTCGGGCAGCGACGACGTGTCGACGTGGTTGAGCTCCACCCGCACCGTGCCGCCGTCGGCGTTCACCGGCATCGGCTGGGTCAGGCTGCCGTGGCGCTGCCGGAGACGTTCGAGCGAGCGCAGCGCCTCCCGGGCGGACCAACCCAGCTCGGGGTGGAGGCGTTTCGCCTCCAGCTCCGTGAGCACGACCAGCGGCAGGACCACGTCGTGCTCGGCGAACTTCTCGAGTGCAGCCGGGTCCGCCAGCAGCACCGAGGTGTCCAGGACATAGGTGCGAGTCACTGAGACGGACCGTACCGCCGAGCCAGGCCGAGTGGGTGGCAATCGGACCGGCTCGCGGACCGGTTCGTGGACCGGTTCACGGTTCGGCTCGCCGCAGGGCCTGCGGGTACGGTTCGGCCATGAATCTGGACCTCACCGACGAGGAGCAGTCGTTCCGCGAGGAAGCCCGGACGTGGCTGCGCGAACACCTGCCCACCGAGCCCCGCCCGCCCGAGGGTCAGGAGATGCGGGAGTTCGACCTGGCATGGCAGCGGACGCTGTTCGACGGCGGCTGGGCGGGGATCAACTGGCCGGCCGAGTTCGGCGGACGCGGCCTGTCCGACATCCAGCAGATGATCTGGTACGAGGAGTTCGCGAAGGCCGATCCGCCGTTCACCCTCGCCAACTCCTGCACGTTCGTCGGCAACATGCACGGCGGACCGACCCTGATCGTGAACGGGACCGACGAGCAGAAGGCCGAGTACCTGCCCGGCATCCTGCGCGGCGAACAGGTCTGGTGCCAGGGCTTCTCCGAACCGGGCGCCGGATCCGACCTGGCCTCACTGTCGACGAAGGCGGTCATCGACGGCGACGAGCTCGTCGTCACCGGCCAGAAGACGTGGACGTCGTACGCCCATGTCGCCGACCTGCAGGAGCTGCTGGTCCGCACCGACCCCGACGCCCCGAAGCACAAGGGCATCACCTGGGTGGTCTGTGACATGTCGTCGCCGGGCATCGACATCCGCCCGATCCCGACCATGAGCCACGTCACCGACTTCTGCGAGGTCTTCTACGACGAGGTCCGCATCCCCCTGACCAACGTCGTCGGCGGGCTGAACAACGGCTGGCGCACCGCCATGTCGACGCTGAGCTTCGAGCGTGGCACCGGCTTCATGGCCGACCAGGTGGAGCTCGCCGCGACCGTCGAGCGCCTCATCGACGAGGCGAAGCGGCGCGTCGGCCCCGACGGCCGACGCCGGGCCATCGAGGACGACGAACTCGCCCGCCGGCTCGCCACCGCCCGAGCCGAGGTCAACGCCCTGCGGGCCATGACCATCGCCGGCATCTCACGCAACGCCCGCACCGGCATGCCCGGCCCGGAGGGGTCGATGATCCGACTGTTCCACGGTGAGCTGCACCAGCGCGTCTACCAGTTGGCGCTCGAGATCATCGGTCCCGACGCCCTGCGACTCACCCCGGTCGACGGGGAGGGCGTGTGGACCGGCCCGTACCTGCAGTCGTTCGCCTACACGATCGGCGGCGGCACCACCGACATCCAGCGCAACATCGTGGGCGAGCGTGTGCTCGGCCTGCCCCGAGCCTGAGACGGGACCCGCACCATGGATCTGCTCCCCACCCCTGAACAGGACGAGATCGTCGCCACCGTGCGATCCCAGCTCGTCACCGACTTCGACCTCCACGCGCTCGCGGCGTCCGATGGCGCCGACGTCGTCGTCGACGCCGCGCTCTGGCAGCGGTGCGCCGAGCTCGGTTGGTTCGGGCTCGGTCTCGCCGAGGAGCTCGGCGGCGTCGGGTACACGCTCGCCGAGGAGACGCTGCTGTTCGCCGAACTCGGTGCGCACGTGACGCCCGGCCCGTTCCTCGCCGCCGTGCTCGGTGCCCGGGTCGCGGCCATCGGCGGCGCCGACGACGTGGCCGCCGGGATCCTGAGCGGCACGACGACCGTGGCGCTCGGCGAGGTCGAGTCCGACGGAGACGGCGGAACGCAACTGCGCATCAGCGACCACGGGGGCGCCGACCTGGTGCTCGTCGTCGGCGAGAACCGAGTCGAACTCGTCGACGCCACCGCACTCGACCTCCGTCACGAGGCGTCGATCGACCTGCTCGTGCCACTCGCCACCGCGGACACACCGACGGTGGCACCGGTCGCGGCGCTCGACGGCGACGCCGCGGCCGACGTGATCCTCCGCGGCGACGTGCTCGTCGCGGCGCAGCTCGCCGGCATCGCGGTCGGCACCGCGGCGCAGTCCACCGAGTACGCACAGGACCGCCAGCAGTTCGGCGTGGCCATCGGCTCGTTCCAGGCGGTCAAGCACCGCTGCGCCGACATGGCGGTACGCGCCGAGGTGGCGACCAGTCAGGTGCGTCTGGCCGCGCTCGCGCTGCTCGACGGTCGCGACGACGCCGCGTTCCAGTGCGAGGCCGCACGGGTCGTCGCCACCGACTCCGCGATCACGAACGCTCAGGTCAACGTGTTGAACCACGGCGGCATCGGGTTCACCTGGGAGCACACCGCACACCGCTACGTCACCCGCGCCCAGGTGCTGAGCCGCACGCTCGGCGACCGGCGCGAGCATCTGCGCCGTCTGCTGGAACAGCCCGCGCCGACCTGAGGCCCGTAGGCTGGCCCGATGACCAGCGACCCGCTCGAACTCGCCGACCGGCTGTTGTCGGGCGAGTCCGATCCGAGCGATCACACCGGACTGCTGCTCGGCGACTCGACACTGTCCGAGATCACCGACGGCGTCGCCTTCGTCCGGAGTTTCGGCAACGTCACCGCGCTCAGCGACGCCGGCGACCTGGCACTCATCGACGCGGGTGGTCCCATCCACTCGCGTCAGGTCCACGACGAGATCCGGCGCTGGACCGCCGACCCGCTGCGCACCGCCGTCTACACGCACGGCCACGTCGACCACGTGGCGGTCGTGCCCCTGTTCGAGGCCGACGGGGACGTGGTCGAGGTGGTCGCGCACACCCGGGTCGACGACCGCTTCGACCGGTACCAGCTCACCCACGGCTACAACGGCGTCATCAACCAGCGACAGTTCCAGCTCGCGGAGCCGCTGTTCCCCGATCGCTTCCGTCGACCCGACCGCACCTACGACGACGCCACCACCGTGCAGGCCGGCGGGCTCGAGGTGCAGCTCCGTCACGACCGGGGCGAGACCGACGACCACACCTGGGCGTGGATCCCCGACCGGTCCGTGCTGTGCACCGGCGACCTGTTCATCTGGGCCGGACCGAACTGCGGCAACCCGCAGAAGGCGCAGCGGTACCCGGCCGAGTGGGCTGCGGCGCTGCGCACCATGGCCGATCTGGACGCCGAGTTCCTCCTGCCGGGCCACGGCCTGCCGATCGCCGGTGCGGACCAGATCCGCCGGGTGCTCACCACCAGCGCCGAGTGGCTCGACTCGCTCCTCGACCAGACGCTCGCGTTGATGAACGTCGGTGCGACGCTCGACGACTGCATCCACACGGTACGGGTCCCCGACCACCTGCTCGACCTGCCATGGCTCCAGCCCAGCTACGACGACCCCGAGTTCGTGGTGCACAACATCTGGCGGCTCTACGGCGGCTGGTACGACGGTGATCCGTCGAGCCTGAAACCGGCGCCGCGGTCCGCGCTCGCCGCCGAACTCGCCGCGCTCGCCGGTGGGCCGAACGTGCTCGCCGATCGCGCCGCGGAGCTCGCGGCGAGCGGAGATCTCCGCCTGGCCGGCCATCTGGCCGAGTTCGCCATGCAGGCAGCACCCGACGACGCCGCCGTGCGTGGGGTGCGCGCCGAGGTGAACCGGGCCCGCGTGGCCGCCGAGACGTCCGTGATGGCCCGCGGGATCTTCTCGTGGGCGGCGCACCAGGCCGAGCAACCCGTCGACGAGGGCGGGACGGGAGGGGAACGATGATCGTCGGACAGGGGCTCTACCACGACGGCTTCCCGGTCAACTCCGAGGGCACCTTCGCCGAGCTGGCCGCTCGGTGCCACGATGACGGCCCCGAGAACACCACGTTCGCGTGGATCGGACTCGCGGACCCGTCGAACACCGAGCTCAGCGACATCCAGGCGGCGTTCAACATCCACCCGCTCGCCATCGAGGACGCCGGCAGCGGCGAGGAACGGCCGAAGGTCGACCTGTTCGGCGACACGCTCACGGTGGTCCTGCGTCCCGCACGCTTCGACCGGGAGACCCACCACCTCGACTTCGGCCAGATCACCATCATGTGCTCGCCGACCTACGTCGTCGTCGTGCGGCGAGGCGACGTGCAGCCACTGGCCCGGTTGCGTCGCAGCCTCGAGTCGAAACCGTCCCAACTCAAGCTCGGGCCCGGTGCGGTCATGCACGAGATCCTCGACACGGTCGTCGAGGGCTACTACCCGACGCTCGACCACCTGTACGAGGACATCAGCTCGCTCGAGGAACGCATCTTCTCGAACACGGCCGGCCCCGACCCCACCGAGGACATCTACCGGCTGCAGGCCGTCGTGCTGCGACTCACCAAGGCCGTCGCCCCACTGAACGACGTGCTCAAGAGCCTGCGGCACAGCGACCATCCCGTCCTGACCGATGCGCTCCAGCACTACGTCGCCGACACCGACGACGACGTCCAACGAATCATGGACACGCTGAGCTCCGACCGTGACGTCCTGTTGAGCGCGCTCGAGGCGAACCTGACCAAGGTGAGCATCCGCCAGAACGAGGACATGCGGAAGATGTCGGCGTGGGCCGCGCTCATCGCCGTGCCCACCGCCATCGCCGGCATCTACGGCATGAACTTCAAGAACATGCCCGAGACCGAGTTCGAGTACGCCTACTACATCGTGCTCGGCGGCATCGCGCTGATCTGCCTGTTCCTCTGGCGGAGCTTCAAGCGGTCCGGCTGGCTGTGAACGAACCCGCTGTGCGACCAGGAGGTCCCCGATGATCACCGACATGTTCCGCGTCGATGGCAAGGTCGCGCTCGTGACCGGTGCCGGCCGGGGGATCGGCCGGGCCAGCGCCGTCGCGCTCGCCGAGGCCGGCGCCGACGTGGTCGTCGCGGCCCGCACGGCCGAACAGGTCGAGGAGGTCGCCGAGCAGATCCGAGCGCTCGGTCGCCGGGCCGAACCGGTGTCGTTCGACGTGATGGAGCTCGAGCGACTCGGTGAACTCGTCGCCGTCGCCACCGAACGACTCGGCGGACTGGACCTGCTCGTCAACAACGCCGGTGGATCGTTCCCCAAGCCGTTGCTCGACACCAGCGTGGCGTCGTTCGAGCGGGCGTTCCGGTTCAACGTCACCACTGCGCTCGAACTCACGAAGCAGGCGGTGCCCGCCATGCTCGAACGCGGCGGCGGGTCGGTCGTCAACATCTCGTCCGCGATCGGCCGACTCACCGACCGGGGGTTCGCGGCCTACGGCACCGCCAAGGGCGCGCTCACCCATCTGACGAAACTCATGGCCTGCGATCTGGCGCCACACATCCGCGTCAACGGGATCGCCGTCGGCTCCATTGCCACCTCGGCGCTCGACATGGTGCTCGTCGACGAATCACTGCGGGCGCAGATGGAGGCGGCCACACCGCTACGTCGACTCGGACAGCCCGAGGACATCGCCGCCGGCGTCGTGTACCTGTGCTCCGACGCCGGATCGTTCATCACCGGGAAGCTGCTCGAGATCGATGGCGGCACCGAGGCGCCGACCCTCGGGCTCGGCCTCCCGGACCTCGAACCGCCGACCGCCGGCGGCTGACACGCCGGGCATCGCGGCGTCCACGAGGTGGCGTCCGGGTCCGCAGCTGGTAGAAGGGATCCATGAGCACCACTCCCAGTGACACCGATGCGACCATCGACGCCTGCCTGCGCGTCGGCCACGGCTTCCACGCCGATGAGCGGGAGCGCCTCGTCGAGGCGCTCGACCAGATCAACCGGCACCTGATCGGCACCCCTGCCGACGAGGTCACCCTCGAGATCCACGTGAAGGACCGTGACCACGCCGAACAGCGGGTCACGCTCGAGGGTCAGGTCCCCGGTCTTCCGCTGATCATCGCGTCGCACGCCACCGACGGCTCACACGACGACACCGAGGTGTGGCGCGACGTCACCCGGGTCCGCGACGAGTTCATCCGCCAGCTCGACGCCGACAAGGACAAGCGCCGCCCCAACCACCGTCACTGACGGCAGACGCCACCCCGGCTGAACGCCGCCTCACCCCGGCTGGACGCCGCCTCACCCCGGCTGGACGCCGCCTCACCCCGGCTGGACGCCGGTCCGCAACGGTGACAGTTCCGCGTCGACGAGCAGCCGCCTGCGCCGTTCGAGCACGCGCTCGCTGATGCGTTCCCACAGGCGCAGGAACTCGAGTCCGCCGCCGGCCGCGGCCTCCTCGTAGGCGGCCCACGTCGGCCAGTCCGGCACGGCCCAGATCGCGATCACCTCGTCGTCGGCGACCATCGCGGTGCGGAACGCACCGACGAGCTCGAGGCCGAAGGCCCGGTGGTCCTCCGCCGCCGGGCCGACGATCACGTCGAGCACCGAGGCGGACTCACCCGGAGGGCAGCGGATCGTCTCGTGCAGGTAGGCCACGGCACCGGTGCCACCACGGGCCATCCAGTCCTCGACGCCGGGACTGTCATGATGCGCGACCAGGATCCGGTCGTCGCCGCCCGTCCGCATCGGTGCCGCCTCCTGCCACCACGCCTCGAGTGCCGGGTCCCGGTGAGTGGGCCCGGACAGCTCGAGTTCGAGGTCGGCCGCGAGGTCGCCCCACGAGTCGAACTCCCACAGGTTCACCACCTGGGGCCAGCGACCGGTCGACCCGACCAGCGTGAACACCCCGAAACAGCGTTGACGCCGGGTCGCGGCCGCGATCGGCCCCCACCCCTCGGTCATGTGACGCTGGTAGGCGGCGCGTTCCGTTCCGACGACGTCGACGAACTCGTGGATGTAGACCCGTGACATGCCTCCACGCTAGGGGATCCCGGCGTGGACCCGACCCGCGGCGGCGACGTAGGGTCCCACGGTCCCGAGACCGTCTCCGAGAACCGAGGGAGCGCCCGATGCCGGCCCTACTGACCGAACGCCAGGACCATCTGCTGATCGTCACGTTGAACCGTCCGGAACGACAGAACGCCATCAACGGCGAGATGCTCGTCCGCCTGTTCGACGCCTCCAAGGAGGCCGACGAGAACCCGGAGATCCGAGCCCTGGTGATCACCGGCGCCGGCGGGAACTTCTGCTCCGGTGCCGACCTCAAGGAGATGGCCGGCGGCCACCAGCCCGACGGCGACGACGAGATCGACGTGCAGGCCCGTCTGGCCGAGGACCCCGATCTGCCGTGGAAGGCGCTCTGGCGCTCGTGGCGGCCGAGCGTGCCGCTGATCGCCGCGGTCGAGGGCACCGCGATCGCCGGTGGCACCGAACTGCTGGGCGCGACCGAGATCCGCGTGGCCGGACGATCCGCGAAGTTCGGCATCTCCGAGGCCCGCTGGTCGCTCTACCCGATGGGCGGCTCGGCGGTCCGCATTCCCCGCCAGATTCCCTACACGGTGGCGTGCGAGCTGCTGCTCACCGGCGACCACATCAGCGCCGAGCGCGCCGAACGGTTCGGCCTGATCGGCCACGTCGTCGAGGACGGCACGGCACTCGAGACCGCGATCGAGATCGGGCAGAAGATCTGCCACAACGGTCCCCTCGCCGAGCGGGCCCTGCTCAAGACCCTCCGAGAGACCAACGGCATGGAGGAGTCCGCCGCCCTCGAGTACGAGTTCACCTACGGCTGGGACGTGTTCGGCTCCGAGGACGCCAAGGAGGGCCCGCGGGCCTTCAAGGAGAAGCGCGAGCCGAACTTCCAGGGCAAGTGACCTCCGCCCGCCATTGACCTCGCGCCCGACGGCGCCCGCGACGACCACCACCCCTTCGACGAGCAGGAGACACCCATGGACCTCGGACTGATGCACGGCTACTGGGGCCAGCTCCCGCCCGACGGGTGGGTCGAGCGTTCCATCGAGGCCGAGCGACTCGGCTTCACCTCCATCTGGACCGCCGAGGCCTGGGGCTCCGATGCCCTCACTCCGCTCGCGTACCTGGCGGCGGTGACGGATCGCATCCAGCTCGGCACCGCCGTGGTGCAGCTCGCGGCCCGCACACCCACGGCGGTGGCCATGTCGGCGATCACGCTCGACCACCTGACCAACGGCCGGTTCCGGCTGGGGCTCGGCGTGTCGGGCCCGCAGGTCGTCGAGGGCTGGTACGGACGCCCGTCGAACAAGCCGCTGGCCCGCACCCGCGAGTACGTCGAGATCATCCGCCGAGTGGTGGCACGGGACGAGAAGCTCGACTTTCAGGGCGAGTTCTACCAGCACCCCTACACCGGCGAGGGCAGCGTGGGACTGGGCAAGCCCCTCCGGTCGATCGTGCACCCGCTGCGCAACCACATCCCCATCTACCTCGGCGCCGAGGGGCCCAAGAACGTCGAGCAGACCGCCGAGATCGCCGACGGCTGGCTCCCCCTCTACTACTCCCCGTTCCGTCAGGAGGTGTACGCCGACCAGCTCGCCGGCGCGAGGGAGGGGTTCCAGGTCGCGGCACTGTGCCCGCTCGTGATCACCGAGGACGACAAGGACGAGACCATCGAGGCCGCACTCGGGATGACCCGGGCGATGCTCGCCTTCTACATCGGTGGCATGGGTGCGAAGGGGCAGAACTACCACACCAAGCTGGCGGCCCGGATGGGGCTCGGCGAGCAGGCCGAACGCATCCAGGACCTGTTCTTCGAGGACCGCCGCGATGAGGCCATCGCCGAGGTGCCGGTGGCGTTCGCCGACGAGATCTCACTCGTCGGGACACCCGCCCGCATCCGGGACCGGGTGGCGGCGTGGAAGGAGTCGGCGGTGACCGAGCTCCTCATCCATGCCGGCAGCAACGATCAGCTGCGCATCGCCGCCGAGACGATCCTGCCGGTCTGAACCCGCGGGCAGGCCCGCCGGTCTGGACCGGAGCAGCAACCCGGTCAGACCGTGGCGGGTTCGGCGGCGGCGCTGACCGCGGGCGCCACCTTGGGCCAGCCGATCTCACGCTCGTAGACCCATGCGAGGTCGAACAGCTCGGCGTCGCGGTGGTGCGGCGCGAGCACCTGCATGCCGACCGGGAGCCCGTTGACGAGACCGGCCGGAATGGACGCCGCCGGGTTGCCGTAGATGTTCGAGATGATGGTCAGGCCACCCATCGTCACCAGGTCGGGCACCTTGTCGACGACGGCCTCGACGAGGGCGTTCGACATCTTGGGGAACGCGCCGTTGACCGTGCGCAGTGAGGCCATGAGGCCCCGGAACGCGACCCGGGTCGCCGGATGCGACTTGGCGACGTCGAGGAAGTTGTCGGTCGGCGCCGAGGTCGTGGCGTCGGCGGCGAACGCCGGGCCCGGGTTCGTGCTGGTGATGATGTAGTCGACCGTGTCGAACGCCCGAGCCATGGCGGCGTACGCCTCGATCCGCTGGGCCTCGGCCACCGCGGCGATGTTCAGGTTGTACATCGACTGGGCGAGGATCGCGCCGAGCGCCACCTCGTCGGTGAGCTGCGACTGACACTTCGGCCACAGCGACCCGAACTCGGC
This sequence comes from uncultured Actinomycetes bacterium, assembly GCA_903953195.1. GTDB lineage: Bacteria > Actinomycetota > Acidimicrobiia > Acidimicrobiales > Microtrichaceae > SXMI01. Next base: position 2,589 of record CAJBIS010000114.1, on the reverse strand, counting down.
GAGCAGCGTGGACAGGTTGCCCATCGCCCACTGCGCCGCCAGGTTCGGCAGTTCCAGCGAGAGGTCGACGACCTCCATGCCGGTGAGCGTGATCAGGTCGTCGGCCGCCTGCCGGAGCTGCGTCTCGACACCGTCCTCGAGTCGGACACCGGCGATGGCCGGGAGGATCCCCACTCGCTTGCCCTTCAGGTCGACCGACCCCAGGTTGGCCTCCCAGTTCCCGGGATTGGGCAGCGACGCCGGGTCGCGCGGGTCGACGCCGGCGACGACGTCGTAGTGCCGGGCGGCGTCGCGCACCGAGCGGGCCATGACGCCGCACACCACGGTGCCGGGGCGGAAGAACGCGTCGGGGCCGCGGGAGATGCGCCCGTAGGTGCCCTTCATGCCGAACAGGCCCGTGTAGCCGGCCGGGATCCGGATGGACCCGCCGCCGTCACCGCCGGTGGCGATGCTGACGAGGCCGCCGGCGACCGCGGAGCCCGACCCGCCGGACGAGCCACCGCAGGTGCGGCCGTGCTGCCACGGGTTGTGCGTGACACCGTTCAGCCGGGTGACGCTGACGTTGAGTCCGCCGAACTCCGACGCGGTGGTGAGTCCGATCGGCACCACGCCACCGTCCTCGATGAACCGACGCGGTGCCTCACCGGTGTGGTCGGCGATGCGGTCCTTGAACACCAGCGAGGCGCCCGTGTCGGGCCAGCCCTCGACCTGGTCGAGTTCCTTCACGCCGATCGGCACGCCGCCGAACGGCTTCGACACGTCGGCGTTCCGGGCGGCGTCGAGGGCCCGCTCCGGGTCGATGAACGAGAAGGCGTTCAGGTCGCTGGATTCGATCGCGGCGATCGAGGCCTCGGCCTCCTCCACGGGAGAGCGTTCGCCGGAACGGAACGCCTCCACCAGCGAGCATGCGTCGTCGAGCCACGGGGTGTCTGCCATCCGACGATGTTGCCCGACCGGGCCGGTACGGCGCCATTGCGACCGAGGCTCCGGGCGGGACCGCCACCGCGTCACTGCGGGCGAGTTAGATGTTGCCCATGCCCCGACAGAGCGAACTCTTCGAGGACTACGCACGTGAGGTCATCGACGTCCCGGTGACCACCGAACTCGGCGAGTCCTTCCTCTCGTACTCCCTCTCCGTGATCACGGCGCGGGCCATTCCCGACGTGCGGGACGGGCTCAAGCCGGTGCAGCGCCGGATCCTGCACGCCATGTCGGACATGGGGCTGCGGCCCGACCGGCCGCACCGCAAGTCGGCGGGTGTCGTCGGCGAGACCATGGGGAAGTACCACCCGCACGGTGACGGGGCCATCTACGACGCGTTGGTGCGCATGGGCCAGACGTTCGGTCGCAACGTCACGCTGGTCGACCCGCACGGCAACTTCGGTTCGCTCGACGACCCGCCGGCCGCCTACCGCTACACCGAGTGCCGCCTCACCGAGGCCGCCGTCGAGATGCTCGGCGAGATCGACGAGGAGACCGTTGAGTTCCGTCCCACCTTCGATGGGGAACGGGTCGAGCCCGTCTACCTGCCGGCGCGGCTGCCGAACCTGCTCGTCAACGGCACCTCCGGCATCGCCGTGGGCATGGCGACGAACATGGCGCCACACAACCTGCGCGAGGTCTTCGAGGCCATCAAGTTGGTGATGACCAAGCGCCGACCGAAACCGACGGTCGAACAGCTCATGGCCGTGCTGCCGGGGCCGGACTTCCCGTCCGGCGGCATCGTCGTCGACGAGAGCCTGGCCGAGGCGTACGCCACCGGCCGCGGCAGCGTGCGCATGCGGGCCACCGCCGAGGTGATCGATCTGACCAAGGCCCGCCAGGGCATCGTCGTGACCGAGCTCCCCTACCTGGTCGGACCGGAACGGGTCGTCGGTCGCATCCAGGAGCTGGTCCGCAACGGGAAGCTGCCCGAGGTCAGCGACGTGAAGAACACCTCGGACCGCCACACCGGACTGCGGATCGAGATCGAGCTGCGACCCGGTGCGAACGGTCGGGCCGTCCTCACCGAGCTGTACCGGCAGACTCCACTCGAGGAGTCCTTCAGCATCAACAACGTGGTGCTCGTCGACGGTGTGCCGACGACCGTCAGTCTGTTCGACCTGTGCCACCTCTACATCGAGCACCGGCTCGACGTGGTGGAACGTCGGACCCGGTTCCGGCTCGAGAAGGCGGAGCGCCGCCTGCATCTGGTCGCCGGACTCCTGATCGCCCTCGATGCGATCGATCTGGTGGTGTCGATCATCCGGTCGTCCCAGGACGCCGGCGAGGCCCGTGACCGCCTGATGGCCGAGCTCAACCTGTCGGACGTCCAGGCGGTCCACATCCTCGACATGCAGCTGCGTCGCCTGACCGCGTTGGCGAAGCTCGAGCTCGAGGCCGAGGCCGACGAGCTGCGCGGTCGCATCGCCGAGTACGAGCGGATCCTGAAGTCCGAACAGCGTCGGCGCACGATCGTGCTGAACGAACTCGAGGAGCTCGTCGCCACGTTCGGGACCGAGCGCCGCAGCCGCATCGTGCGACCCGAGGACCTCGACGACCTCACGCTGGCCGAGGCCCGTGAGGAGGAGCGGGCCACGCGCACCGAGG
>CAJBIS010000113.1 GCA_903953195.1 uncultured Actinomycetes bacterium | reverse complement strand
TTCGCCGCCGGCCCGACCGACGACGGGAACCGGGGGCCCATCGCCGTGTCGGAGACCGAGAGGTTCCGCGCCATCCACGCGACGCTCGGGACGACCGCCGGGACGGCGTACCAGCAGACATCGGCGACCGTCCGGACGACGCGGCGATCCCGGCGCCAAGCCCGGATCGCCAGCCACAGCGCGAACGCCGGGACGACGTACAGCGCCTGGTAGCGGACCCCGAAGCCGACCGCGGTGACCAACCCCGCCGCGACGAGCAGCATCGGCTGTTGCCGCTCCGTCGCAAGGAGCAGCAACAGGATCGTCACTGCGGCGATCAGGACGAACGCCACCTCGGTCTGCACGATGGCCGCCAACCCGATGAGCAGCGGCGACACCGAGAGCGCGGCGAGCAGGATCATCCGCAGCAGGCGCGACGAGAGCACCCGCGTGGCGATCGCCGAGGCCGTGAGCACGGTTCCGCCGAGCATGACCGCGTTGAACGCGAGCGCGACCAGATCGCCGCGCCAGCGGGTCGCGGCGGTGCCGCCCGCCAGCAGCAGGGGCCAGAGTGGCGGCCACGTCGTCAACGGGCGCTCGACGAAGAACCCGAGTCCGTCGCCGTTGCGGATCGAGTCGGCCACGGCGATGTAGGACACGGCGTCCGGCCCGACCTGCGGCCGGTTGAACCGCACCGCGATCAGCGTCAGGATCGCGGGGAGCACGGCGACCAGCGCCAGGTACCAGCGTGGGATGCGGGCGTGCTCGATGGCGGTGGAGTCCGTCGTCTCGGTCATCACTTGGGTGTGGTCGCAGGAGTGTGCGTGAAGCGTTGTCGATACTTCCGCAACGCCGGTTTCTCGACCCAGCGGTGGAGCGCCGCGCCGACCAGATAGGCGGCGAGCAGTTTGATCGGGATCCACTTCGGGCCGCGCTGGAACCCCGGGTCCATCAGCTTGAAGAGCTGGTAGTGGGTGATGTAGATCGCGTAGCTGAGCACGCCGAAGTAGCAGAGCGTCTTCCCGCTGAGCCACCGGCCGAGCGCGAAGTCGTCACGCAGGCGCACGAAGGCGAACACGATGACCGCGGCGCACAGCGTCGACAGCGTGAAGCCCCACCGCACCCAGTAGTTGCCGTCCGGCAGCTGGGCGAGCACGGCCTGGATGGCGTTGTCCGCATACGCCTTCAGTTCGGTCGGACTCAGGCCCTCGGGCGGGGCCTCGATGTCCACATCGGTGGGGTAGAGCGGCACGTAGGGCCCGCCGAGTGCCTGGATGAGCTTCGACGAGGACAGCAGGGCGATCACCATGCCGATCGTCGCGATCCACGCCGCGGGGTGCAGCCGCCGCTTGACCTCGGGGCTCAGCTCGGTCGGGATCACGGCGTTGATGATCGCCAGCAGGACACCCATGGCGATGGCGTCAGGGCGCTGGAACCAGAACTGTCCGGGGCCGCCGTGTCCGAGCGCCCGTGCCACCCAGATGAACAGGATGACCGCGGTCAGTCCGATCGCCAGCTGTCGGATCCAGCCCTTCTTGATGCACAGGTACGTCGTGAGTGCACCCACCAGATAGAACTGCTCCTCCAGTGACAGCGACCACATCTGGCCCATGTACTGGAAGCTGCCCAACAGCGGTGAGAAGAAGATGTTGTGGACGTAGAAGAACGTCGTCACCGACTCCCACACGACGTTCGTGAAGAGGTAGTCGGTGTCCGGATTCGGATTCATGATGCGAATCGCGAGGATCGGCAGGAAGAAGACGATCAGCGTGACGATGAGCCCGGGGAGCAGGCGGATGCCGCGCCGGGCGTAGAAGTTCCGCAGCGACACCGCGCCCACGGCGCGCTGCTCCTCGAAGATGAGCGTCGTGATGAGGAAGCCGGACAGCACGAAGAACAGGTCGATGTAGCCGGAGAGGGAGTCGGCCACGGCGTAGGCGTGCTGGAGCACCACGCACCAGACGCCGACGCCTCGGATGCCGTCGAACGGCTTGACGGAACCCAGCCGGGGGGCGCGTGATTCGAACGGTCGGGTGGTGAGGCTCACGTCGGTGCCGCCGTTGCCGGGGTGACGCTGTTCTTGCGGGCCAGCGACCGCTTCTCGACGAAGTGGTAGAGCGGCCAGGCGAAGGCGAACGCCGTGACCCACGCGACGATGATCCGCAGCGGCGGATTGCTGCGGGGGAGACCGACGACGAAGAGGGCGATGGGCAGCGTGTGGATCAGGTAGAGGCTGTACGACATCTGCCCGACCTTGCGGATGGGACGCAGGCACAGGGCCCGGCCGACGATCCACTCGCGCTGGCGCACGAGCGCGATGAGCACCGCCACCATCGACCAGTTGACGATGGTGAAGCCCCACTTCACCCAGTAGTTGCCGGCCGACAGCGCGGCCATGGCCGTCCGGAACGCGACGTCCGGCGGTGTCCCCTCGGGCGCCTCGTCGGGCAGGTACGGCACGTAGATGCCGAAGCGTTCGAGCGCCTTGACGCTCCAGAGCATCGCCACGACCATCGCCACGACACCGACCCATGCCGACACCTGGATCGCCCGGCGCTGGCCGGGTGACGGCTCCTCGGGGATCCGGGCGTTGATGATGGCGGCGACGACGCCGAGCATGAGCGCGTCCGGGCGCTGGAGCCAGAAGTTGATCGGTCCGAAGTGGCCGGTGGCCCGAGCGGTCTGCACGGCGATCGACAGCAGTGCGAGCACGACCGCGGCCTGGACCACCCACCGCTTCGCCACCATCACCGCCGCCAGGAATGCGATGACGAGGTAGAACTGCTGCTCGAGCGACAGCGACCACATCTGGTAGAGCGCGACGCCGGGATTCGGGTAGCCGAGCGGGTTGACGATGTTGTACACGTACAACCCCGCCGGGAGGATCTCGCGGGTGAGGAACTGTCCGAACGAGAAGCCCTCGACCTCGGCTCCGGCGAGCACGAAGAACACCCCGGCGAACACCGTGGCGACCGCGAGGGTGACGTAGAGCGCCGGGAGCAGACGCCACGCCCGCCGTCGGAAGAACGAGCGGATGTCGATGGTGTCGCTGCGCCGACCCTCCTCGAGCAGCAGGGTGGTCACCAGGAACGCGCTGAGCGCCAGGAAGATGTCGAGGACCGCCGAGAACGACTCCAGCACGAGCGGCGCGGCGTGGATGGCGATGATCGTGAGCACGCCCAGTCCGCGGACGCCGTCGAACGACGGAACGTTGCGCAGGCGCGGGGCGATGGTGATCGGTGACGTTGACCGGATCTCTGCCACGACTCGGCCCGACTCCCCCCGGACGGCTGCTCGGTCCCTCTCCGGGGGACGACGGTACCACCGGCCCGGACGAACCCCACCGGGAACCGGCGTGGACGACGGCGCTCAGACGTCGAGGGCAGCGGCGTCGATCAGCGTGGAGTGCTCGAGCAGGTAGGCGCGCCGCCGCGACACGTCGCTGCCCATGAGCGTCTCGAACAGGTCGGCCGCATCCGCGGCGGCCTGGGCGTCGTCCATGGTGATGCGCCGCAGGATGCGGGTCCCGGGGTCGAGACAGGTGACGGCGAGTTCCTCGACGTCCATCTCGCCGAGGCCCTTGAAGCGCACCCACTGCAGGTTCTCGGCCTTGCGGTTGCCCTTCGACAGCTCGGCGGTGAGCTGCACCTTCTCCTCCTCGGAGAAGGCGTGCACCGGGCGGTCACCGACCTTCACCGTGTAGAGCGGCGGTTGCGCGGCGAACACGCGGCCGTCCTCGAGCAGGGGGCGCATGTAGGCGTGGATCAGTGTGAGCAACAGGCAGCGGATGTGGCTGCCGTCGACATCGGCGTCGCACAGGATGATGATGCGGCCGTACCGGGCGTTCTCGAGATTGAAGTCCTTGCCCGACCCGCCGCCGATCGCCGTGAAGAGGGCCTGGGCCTCGGTGTTCTCGATGACCTGTTTCATGGTCGACTTGCCGGCGTTCACGACCTTGCCGCGCAGTGGCAGCACCGCCATGTACTCGGCGTTGCGACCGGCCTTGGCCGGCCCGGCGGCGGAGTCGCCCTCGACGATCAGCAACTCGGAGTCCGGGCCGTGCCGTCGGCAGTCGGCGAGCTTGTCCGGCATGCCGGCCGACGACAGCGCGGACGCCTTGCGACGGGCGTCGAGCGTGGCCTTCGCCGACACCCGGTTGATGACCGCCTGGGCGACCTTGTCGCGCAGCGCGGTGACGTGCGTCTTCTTGCCACCGCCCTCGATCCAGTTGGCGAGTCCGTCGCGGACCACCTCGTAGACGATCGACTGCACCTGCGGTGTGCCGAGCTCCTGTTTGGTCTGGCCCTTGAACTGCGGTTCGGGGAACGTCACCTTCACGGCGGCGACCAGGCCCTCCTGCACGTCGGCCTTCTCGGCGCGGTCCTGACCGGACTTCGACAGTTTGGCGAGCTTCTTGGTGCCGGTGAGCAGCACGTCGTTGCAGATCTTGGTGAGCGCCCGGTCGAACCCGGCGACGTGCGTGCCGCCCTCGGTGGTGGGGATGGTGTTGACGAAGCTCCGGACGACCGTGTCGTACCCCGTCGTCCAGCGCAGGGCGATGTCGACGGTGCAGACCCGTTCGACGAGTGTCATCTTCCCGTCGACCGGCACCTTCTCCTCGAACGTCCCGTTGCCGTGCAGGGTGATGATGTCGGTGACCGCAGCGGTGGTGCACAGCGAGTCGACCAGATCGGCGAGCCCGCCCTTGGCCACGAACTCCTCGTCGGGCCGGCCGGAGCCGCGTCGGTCGACGAGCCGGACCTTCAGGCCGGGCACCAGGAAGCACACCTGGGCGCAGTGCGTGCGCACCTCGTCGCTGTCGATGCTGAGCCCCGGATCGAAGATCTCGAGGTCCGGCCAGAAGCGGACACGGGTGCCGGTGCGCTTGGCCGGGATCTTCTTGACCGTCTCGAGGGTGGACCCGGCCTTGAAGTGGCCCTTCGCGTCGATCCGGCCGGGTGCGCGGTGCACGAAGGTCAGCCGCTGGGTGGTGCCGTCCCGGTCGACCTCGGTGACGAGTTTCGAACTGAGCGCGTTGACGACCGACGCGCCGACACCGTGCAGTCCGCCGGACGCCGAGTAGGCGCCGCCGCCGAACTTCCCGCCGGCGTGCAGTTCGGTGAACACGATCTCGAGCGCGGTGCGCTTGCCGTCCTTCTTGCCGGTCGGGATGCCACGGCCGTTGTCGGCGACCTCGACGGAGCCGTCCTTGTGGAGCGTGACCTCGACCAGGTTGGCGTGACCGGCGGCCGCCTCGTCGACGGCGTTGTCGATGAGTTCCCACACCAGATGGTGCAGACCCTCGGGGCCGGTGCCGCCGATGTACATGCCCGGGCGCTTGCGAACGGCGTCGAGCCCTTCGAGCAGTTGGATGCTCTTCTCGTCGTAGGCGGCCATCGGCCTCAGTCAAGCATGCGGGTCTGACGGTGACGCGACATCCCTGCGGTACCGTCCACGCGTGAGTGAGCCGCGGACGATGCCGACCCGGGCGGAGGGACTGTTCGAGCACCGGTTGGCCCCGATCGCCGGCGCGGTGCTGGCCACGTTGTTCTGGTCGGTCGGGAACCTGATGGCCAAGGCGTCCGACCTGCCCGGCCCGCAGCTGGCGTTCTGGCGGGTGCTGTTCGGTGCGGTGATCTACCAGGCGATCTTCCGGGCGCGAGGCGGGCGCATGACTTGCGCCGCGCTCCGGATCGCGGTCGTCGGCGGCACGGCGTTCGGCCTGTCGTCGGCACTGTTGTTCACGGCCCTGCAGACCTCGTCGGTCGCGTCGGTCACCATCATCACGGCGCTGCAGCCGGTGTTCCTGTTGCCGTACGCCGTGCGGCGGCTCGGTGAGCGGGTTGACACCGCACGGCTGGTGCTCACCGGTCTGGCGCTCACCGGCACGATCGTCACGGTGCTCGCGGCGTCGAGCTCGGGGTCGTGGTCGCTGTTCGGAGACGTGCTGGCGTTCATCGGCATGTTCGCCGGGTGCACCTACTTCGTCGGGACCAAGTACGCCCGAGCCACACTCGGTGCGATCGAGTACCAGGCCGCCGCGCTCACCGTCGCCATCGCGGTGGCGTTCGCCGGCGCGCTGGTGACCGGGCCGGGGCTGGTGACGCCGACGGTCGGCGACCTGTGGTGGGCGCTGCTCATCGCCATCATTCCGGGTACCGGTCACCTGCTGATGATCTGGTCACAGAAGCAGCTCCCGGTGTCGACGACCGCCACGATCGCGCTCGACGTCGTCGTGCTCAGCTCGATCGGTGCGGCGCTGCTGTTCGGCCAGGAGCTGGTGCCGGTGCAGGTCGCGGGGATGGCGCTCGTGCTCGTTGCCCTGGCGCTCTACGTGCGGCGGTCGTCGGCGGAGGCGATCCCCGACCCGGGCGAGATCCCGGTCACGCCGGGCGAGTGATCGGCCCGAGGTTCGGCCGCGTCACCAGCGGCCGAAACCGGAGCCGAGGAGCCGCCGCTTCGTCTTCTTGGACGCGAGGTCCCGTCCGGTGCGCGGCACGGTGAGCGGTTCGGGCGACGCATCGGGCCGGGTGGGTGCCTCGGCGGTGCCGACGACCAGCAGCAGGCCCGCCTCGGGCCCGACGTAGGCCCAGTCGATCCGGTGCTCGGCCCCACGGAACTTGGTGGCCCGCAACCCGCCGGTGGCCCGATTGCGGACGGGGAACTCGTCGATGTCGGTGACCTTGGCGGTCTGCGCATCGGTCACGGTCAACACGATGGTGTCGTCACCCGAGGTGGCGTCGA
>CAJBIS010000112.1 GCA_903953195.1 uncultured Actinomycetes bacterium | reverse complement strand
TCGTCACCGGCGCGTCGAGCGCACTGTTCGCGATCATCCCGACTCCCGGACCGAGCACGCGCGTGCCGACGCCCCGTGGCCAGGCCGGCTGCGCCGGCTCGTCCCCGGGCGCGCCCCCGAGGACGGCGACCGCCGCCACCGACCGCTCGGCGCACGCGACGACCCGGGCGCGGACCGTTGCGTCATCGAGACCGACGCCGTCGACGAGCGCGAGGTCGATCCCCTCCGGCAGCTCGGCGACGTCGTCGACGCTGCTCCACGAGGCGAACCGTTCGTCACCGAGAGCCGTCGCGCCGACGACGTGGACGTCGCCCCGATACCCGGAGGACGCGAGTCCCGCGCACAGCACACCCAGATCACGGACCCCGGGCACGACGGCGACCGAACGCGGCTCGAGCACGTTGCGGGCGGTCGCCGCCGCCGCCGCACGCTCCCGCGAGTCCATCCGCTCGATGACCTCGGTCGTCGCAGTGAGATCGAAGGCGACCTCGACCACACCGTCGTCGAACGTCTGCACGACGTCGTACCCCGCCCGGCTGAACACCGCCAGCATCCGACGGTTCGACGGCAGCGTCGACGCCGTGAACCGCTGCAGATGGTTCGCCCGCCCGGCCGCGGCGAGGTACTCGAGGAACATCGTGGCCATGCCGCGACCGTGGTGCTCGTCGTCGATGAAGAACGCCACCTCGGCCGTGTCGGTCCCGCGGTACCGCTCGTAACGCGCCACGCCCACGAGCTCGTCCTGCACCGTCGCCACGAACGCCACCCGATCACGGTGATCGACCTGCGTGAAGTACGCCACCTCCCGTGCGCTCAGCTGGGGCCGGGGCGAGAAGAACCGCAGGTACACCGACTCGGGCGACTGGCGTTCGTGGAACCGGACGAGCGCCTCGGCGTCGTCAGGACGGATCGGTCGCACGTGCACCGTCTGACCGTCACGGAGCACCACGTCGGCGGACCACGTGGACGGTGCGGTCGGATCGCCCATCGGCTCCACGGCATCGACCCTACCGGCTCAGGTCTCGCCCGCCTCGGAGCGACGAGTCACTAGCCTGCGCCCATGACCGAGACCACGCACTACCGGACGTGCCCCCTGTGCGAGGCCACGTGCGGCCTGGAGATCACCGTGGTGGACGGCGCGGTCAAGCGCATCCGCGGCGACCGCGACGACGTGTTCTCGGCCGGGTTCATCTGCCCGAAGGGGTCGACGCTCAAACAGCTGCACGAGGACCCGGACCGACTGCGGGCCCCGCTCGTGAAGCGCAACGGCGAGTTCGTCGAGGTGTCGTGGGCCGAGGCCTTCGCCGAGGTCGAGCGGGGGCTGACCGGGATCCGCGACCGGCACGGCAACGACGCCGTGGCCATGTACCTCGGCAACCCGAACGCCCACACGATCGCGGGCGCCGTGTTCAACCGGCCGCTGATCCAGGCGCTCGCGTCGAAGAACCTGTTCTCGGCCTCCACGGTCGACCAGATGCCCCGTCACGTGTCGAGCGGACTGCTCTACGGCAACCCCGGGGCCATGCCGGTCCCCGACCTCGACCGCACCGACTACCTGCTCATCCTCGGAGCGGACCCGCTCGAGTCGAACGGCAGTCTGTGCACCGCTCCGGACTTCCCCGGTCGCCTGGCCGCCATCCGCGAGCGAGGTGGCCGCGTCATCGTCGTCGACCCCCGGCGATCGCGCACCGCACAGGTGGCCGACGAACACCTGTCGATCCGGCCGGGAACCGACGCGCTGTGGCTGCTCGCACTGTTGCACGTGGTCCTGGACGGCACCCCACCCGAGTTCGACCCGGTTCTGGTGACCGGCGCCGACGACCTGGTCGAGCTCGCCGCACCGTTCTCGCCGGAGGCCGTCGCGGACCGGTGCGGTATCGACGCGTCGACGACCCGACGGATCGCCGGCGAGCTCGCCGACGGCCGACGTGCCGCCGTGTACACCCGGATCGGCACGCACACGGCCCGCCACGGCACGTTGACGTCGTGGGTGGCTGACGTGCTCTGTCTCGTCACGCACAACCTGGACTCGCCCGGCGGGATGATGTGGCCGAACCCGGCGCACGGCCGGCCGTCCGTCCCGGGCGCCACACCCGGCGGGCGCGGGTTCCGCACCGGACGCTGGACATCGCGGGTCTCGGGACGACCCGAGGTGCGGGGCGAACTCCCCGTGGCGCTCCTCGCCGAGGAGATCGAGACTCCCGGCGACGGCCAGGTGAGGGCGCTCATCACCGTCGCCGGCAACCCGGCACGCTCCACCCCGGACTCGGCACGCATCGAGGCGGCGCTCGACTCGCTCGAGTTCATGGTGTCGGTCGACATCTACCTCAACGAGACGACCCGCCACGCCGACGTCATCCTCCCCTCGCCGTCCGCGCTGGAGAAGTCGCACTTCGACTTCGCGTTCTACGGGCTCTCGGTCCGCAACGTCGTGAACTACTCCGAGCCGGTGTTCGACACCGATGCTCCACCGGAGCACGAGATCCTGTCGCGCCTCGCACTGATCCTCGGTGGCCAACCGGCAGACACCGACCCCGAGCTGCTGTACGGACTCGTGTGCGCCCAACTCGCGCAGCAGGCGACGTCGCTCGAGGGCGGGCCGCTGGCCGGCCGCGACCCGGATGAACTCCTCGCTGCGGTCGCCCACGAGGACGCCCCGGAGCGCGTCATCGACCTGATGGTCCGCAGCGGCCCCTACGGCGACCACTTCGGGGCGCGGCCCGATGGACTCACCCTCGACCGGATGCGCGCCGAGCCACACGGCATCGACTTCGGTGCGTTGGAACCCCGCGTCGCCGACGTCCTGCGCACCGCGTCCGGGA
>CAJBIS010000111.1 GCA_903953195.1 uncultured Actinomycetes bacterium | reverse complement strand
CAGACCGTTGCGGCGCTGCGGACGGACTCGAGCGCCGCCGGGTCGGGGTCCACGACGAGCACCTCGTCGACCGCATCGAGTTCTGCGAGGTTGAGGATGTGCGTCCGGCCGATCCGGCCGGCGCCCAGCACTCCGATTCGCATGTCGACCTCCGTGTCCGCTGTCGGGCTCGCCGACGTGTCCGCTGTCGGGCTCGCCGCCGTGTTCGCCGTCGGTCGACACTACGCACACCGGCGGCGGCCGGCGGTCACGTCGGGTCGGGGCGTCCTGCGATCGTCTGCTCGCGCCACGCGGCCACGGCGGCCCGCCGCGCCTCGTGCTGGCGGTCGTGCCAGGCCTGCAGGTCGCCGATGATGTCGTGCACCAGTTCGGCGGTCGACGGCAGGTGGATCTTCCACTCGGTCGGATCGGGGATCTCGGCGACGTACTGCAGCCGGAGCAGATCGCCGTCGACGGCACACTCGGGGAGCAGCGCCGAGAACACGAAGCCGAGCTCGGCGGTGCCGGCTGCGTACCAGCCGAGTCCCGGGTTGTTGGCGGGCAGGTCGAGCAGGACGACGGGGCTGCCCGTCTCGAGCGCGTCGTCGAGCAGCTCCATGACCCGGTCGACCAGGTCGACGCCGGGCACGGTCACCTCGATCCGGGCGATGGCGGTGGAGGGATCGATCACCGACGACAACGCACTGACCGGCTCGGGCGAGTCGGGTGCCGCCGCGTCGTGCAGCGTGCGGATGAGCGTCGAGTGGTCGACCACCGACTGCACGCGCTCGGCCACCCCCGGAGGCGGGTACACGTCGCGCTCGGGCAGGTCGCCGATGGGGACGAACGCGCACAGCACCGAGACCCGGCCCTCGTGGTCGACATCGTCGAACCCGGCGACGTGACGGGGGTTCGACCAGTTGAGGAAGACACCCGTGTCGTAGCCGAGGATGTGCGCGGACTCCTGCGTGACCGTGTGGACCATCACCGGTTCGTTGATGATGCCGCGCAGGTTCGACTCGGCGATGTGTTCGAACAGCATCAGGCCCATGCGCTTCAACAGGCCTCGACGGCGGAAGTTCGGGTCCACCAGACCGGCGGCGCCCTCGACGACCGGGGCGCCGGAACGGGGGCGACGGAACGCGGTGTGGCCGACGAGTTCGCCGTCGACGTGTTCGACGACCGCAGCCAGGTGGGTGCCGTTGATCAGCTGCTCGGCCATCGTGTCGGGCTCGTAGGCGAGTCGCTTGTACCCGTAGCCGTAGCAACGGAACGCCAGCCGTGCGTAGGCATCGACGTCGTCGGGCCGCATCAGACGGACGGTCAGGTCGGAGTCGTCGGCCGCCTCGCCGTCGTCGCCGTCACCCCGGTCGAGCAGACGGCGGGTGATGCCGAGCCGTCGGAGTGCGGAGCCGGCGACGTCGACGATCGTGTCGGTGATGTCCGGTTCGACGCGTTCGACCGGGATCTCGACGAACACGTCCGACACCGGCCCCTCCGGCGTGACGCCGAGCACCTCGAGTCGGTCGACGCAGCCGATCGCGGCCAGCTGCTTCGCCCGCTTGATCGACGAGCGGTTCGAGGCGATCGGCAGGCCGCGGTCCTGCAGGTGCATGGACACGCCGCCGGTGACCCGCTCGACGGTGAAGTTCAGGCTCGCCGCCGGCTCGGGCCCTTCCTGGCAGCGGGCGACGGCGTCGTGGCACAACTCCTCGAGCACGCACCGCGCCTCGTTGGAGCGAGACACGCTCACGCCGGCGGCGCGGAGTGCGGCCCAGGCCGCAGCGCCGATCACGCCGACGCTCGAGTCGACGGCGGGCACGGTGATCACCGTGGGGGCGGGGCTCTCGGTGGCAGGCGTGGTGGGATCGGACACGGGGGTGACGGTATCGGCCGACCGCCCGTCACAGGTGCGGATGCCCGCCCGCGCCGGCCGCGGGGTCGTCGCCAGCCGATACCGTGGACCGTGGAATCGGTGATCCGCATACCGCTTCCGGTCCGCAGGAGGACGTGTCATGTCTCGAGTGCAACTGGCCATCAACGTGAGTGACGTCGACGCCGCCGTCGACTTCTACTCGAAGCTGTTCGCGACGCCGGTGGCGAAGCGCAAGCCGGGGTACGCGAACTTCGAGATCGCCGAACCGCCGCTCAAGCTGGTGCTGATCGAGTCCGCCGAGGGCGGCACGCTCAACCACCTGGGCGTCGAGACGACCGACCCGGCCGACGTGGTGGCCGCCGAGCAGCGCCTGGCTGCCGAGGGGCTCGACACGACCGGTGTCGACGACACCGTGTGCTGCTACGCGGCGAAGACCGAGACGTGGGTGGTCGACCCCGACGGCGCCCAGTGGGAGTGGTACGTCAAGACGGGCGACACCGAGCAGATGCACAACGAGGTGATCGCCTCCGCGGGAGCCGAGACGGCGTGCTGTGCGCCGTCGGCAACGCTCGCCGAACCGGTGACGTTGGGCGACGCGCCCGCCGCTCAGACCGGCTGCTGCTGATCCAACCCCGCTGCCGTCCGGCTCGCCTCGACGAGTTGCTCGAACTCGTCGGCGGGAACGGCGGGGGAGTAGAGGTAGCCCTGCGCGTTGTCGCAGCCGAGTTCGACGAGCAGGTCGGCCTGTTCGACGGTCTCGACGCCCTCGGCAGTGACCCCGAGTCCGAGCCTCGTTGCGAGCGCGATCGTGCCCGCCGTCAGGTCGCGACTCTGGCGGTCCGTCGTGAGGTCGATCACGAAGCTGCGGTCGATCTTCACGTGCGTGATCGGATAGGCGCGGAGCTGGACGAGCGACGCGTAACCGGTACCGAAGTCGTCACTGGCGATCGTGAAGCCCCGCCGGTGGATGCCGT
>CAJBIS010000110.1 GCA_903953195.1 uncultured Actinomycetes bacterium | reverse complement strand
GGGCGCCGTCGGCACGGATGACCTGCGACAACGACGGACCGTCGACGTACTCCATCACGATGAAGTAGGTCCCGTCCTGGGTGCCCCAGTCGTAGACCGCGACGATGTTCGGGTGCGTCAGCTTGGCGGCCGACTGTGCCTCGCGTCGGAAGCGCTCGACGAACGACGGATCGGCGGCGAACTCGGGCACGAGTTCCTTGACGGCGACGGGCCGATCGAGCGAACGGTCACGGGCCAGGTAGACCTGCGCCATGCCGCCTCTCGCGATGTGCCGGTGGATCTCGTACCGGTCGCCGAGCACTCTCAGGTCGTCGTCAGCCATACCGCCCTCAGCGTAGAGGCCACCGGCGCTGAACACGTGTCATCGCGCGCCGGACTCCGCTCCCGTTCAGCCCGCGCCGAGCGCCGTCTGGATGACCGCCTTCGCGACCGGACCGGCGTTCGCTCCACCGGTGTCGGAGCTGGCCCCGGTCAGGTTCTCGACGAGGACCGCGACCGCGATCTCCGGTGGCCGTCCCGGCGGTCCGGCGAACGCGATCATCCACCCGTGTGAACGCGGCGGGGTCGTCCCGAGCTGTGCCGTGCCCGTCTTCGCGCCGACGTCGAGACCGGGGATCGCCATGTTGCGTGCGGAACCGTCGCTGACCACGCCGAGCATCGCCTGGCGCATCGTCTCGGCGATCTCGGGCGACGTCGCACGCCGCCACTCATCCGGGTCGTACTCGTCGACGACGTCGCCGTCACGTGAGCGGATCTCGGACATGACGTGCGGGACCATGATGCTCCCGCGGTTGGCCACACCGGCGGCCACGAGCGCCATCTGCAGCGGCGTGGCGCGCACGTCGTTCTGACCGATTGCCGTCTGAGCGAGCCGCGGTGTGTCCTCGTAGACGGGCGCCCGGCCCGGCGGCCGCTCCACGACCTTGCCGAAGTCGGTCGGATACAGCGAGCGCGCCGGGTCGGGCAGGTCGATCGGCGGGCGGTCGTTGAAGCCGTAGGCCTCGGCGGTGCTGATCATGGGGTCCGGCCCGAGCTGCTCGGACGCCATCTGCGCGAACGAGCTGTTGCACGACCTCGCCAGGATCACGAACAGCGTTCCGCCACACGGCGTGCCGTCGAAGTTGGAGATGGCCTGCCGGGTCAGCGGCGGCGTGTACGAGGTGACCACCGGATAGTCCGGCACCGCCGGCGTCACCGTGCCGCTGATGAGGCCGGCGGAACCGGTGACGACCTTGAACGTGGAGCCGGGGAAGAAGTTGTCCTGGTAGGCCCGGTTCAACAGTGGCTTCTGCGGTACGGCGTCGATGAACTTCTTGTAGTTGGCTGCGGCCTCGGTGTCGTTGCTCGACAGCGCGTTCGGGTCGAAGGACGGCGACGACCAGAGGGCGATGATCGCCCCCGTCCGCGGGTCGAGCGCGACGACGGCACCCTCCCGATCGCCGAGGGCGTCTCGTGCCGTGGCCTGCACGTCACGACGCACCGACAGCACGACGTCGCCTGCGTTGGACGCGTCCGAGAACAGGCCGGTGAGCTGACGCAACTTCAACGCCGTGGTGCGACCGGCGAGCTCGTCGTTGTAGCTGCGTTCCACACCGTTGGAACCGAGCGAGAACGAGAAGTAGCCGGTGACGCCGGCGAGCAGCTGCGCCTCCGGGTAGATGCGCTGGTAGCGAAGCGCCGCCCGACGCTCCTCGGAGTACGCGGCCACCACGCCGTCGGCGGTGATGATCGAGCCGCGGGGCTCGTTGAAGTCACGTTGCAGCGACCGCGTGTTGTCGGTGCGGTTGTTGAGACTGTCGGCCTCGAACACCTGGACCTGGTTGAACTTCACGAACAGCGCCGTGTAACAGATCAGGATCGCGGCACCGAGGAAGGCGATCTGCTTCTTCACAGCGCCGCCAACGGGTCGGGCGAGCGGCGGACCGACTGGTCCGAGATCCGCAGCAACAGCGCGATCAGCACGTAGTTCGCGACGAGCGACGAACCGCCGTACGAGATGAACGGCAACGTCACACCCGTCAGCGGCAGCAACCGGGTCACGCCCGCCATGATGATGAAGGCCTGGAACGCGATGAGCGCCGTCAGACCCACCGCGAGCAGCGTGCCGAAGGTCGCGCCGGCGGAGCGGGCGATGCGCAGGCCGCTCCCGGCGATCAACAGGAACGTCACGAGGACCGCGGTCGTGCCGAGCAGACCGAGTTCCTCACCGATGATGGCGATGATGAAGTCGGTCTCGTCGAACGGGATCCGACCGACGATGCCGAGCCCCGGGCCCACGCCGGTCGTTCCGCCCCACGCCAGCGCGTACGCGCCCTGGATGATCTGGTAGCCGGAACCCTGGGGGTCCGCCCACGGGTTGATCCAGATCGACACCCGTTGCTGGACGTGCGAGAAGAACGCCCAGCTCGCCACGGCCCCGAGTCCGAAGAGCACGCCCCCGGCCGCCAGGTACGCGGCGCGACCCGTCGCCACCCACAACACCACGACGAACAGCAGGAAGAAGAGGAGTGCCGAGCCCAGATCGCGCTCGAAGATCACCACGAGCAGCGACACCGCCCACGCGGCCAGGATCGGTCCGAACTGGCGGGGGTCCGGCGTGTTGATCGGACCCACCTTGAACGTGGCGACGCCGAGCACCTCGCGCCGCTCCACCAGGTAGCCGGCGAAGAAGATGGCGAGCGCGATCTTGGCGAACTCGCCGGGCTGGAAGCTCACGGGGCCGAACGCCACCCAGATCCGGGCACCGTTGATGTTGCGCCCGAACACGGGCAGCAGCGGCAGGAGCAGGAGCACCACACCGATGAGTCCGAACGTGTAGCGGTACCGCTGCAGGACCCGGATGTCGCGCACGACGAGCAACGTCACCACGAACGCCGCGATGCCGACGCCGGTCCACGTCGCCTGGAGCGCGGCGAGTTGCTCATCGAGTCGGGCGATGAACACGAACCCGATCCCGTTCAGCAGGGCGACGAGCGGCAGGAGCAGCGGGTCCGCGGCGCCGGCCCATCGCCGGACGACGAGGTGCGCCACCAGGATCAGACCCAGGATCACACCGAGGAACGGACCGATGTTCGCGGGCAGTGACGCGTTGCGACCCAGGCTCGCCAGTGCGTAGGCGCTGACGACGACGATCGCCACCAGCACCAGCAGCCCCAGCTCGGTGGTGCGCCGACGCGTCACGATGGCGCGCAGATCGGGGGTCCGGGCCGACGGACTCGGCGGCGCGGTCGCGGTCACGGGAGGCCGCTCACGGTGCCGGGAGCGGCGTCGGAACCGGCGCCGGGGCGGGCACCGGAGGGGGGAGCGGAACCGGGACGGCGTCAGCCGGTGGCGGTGCCGGCGGCGGCACCGTCGTCGTCGTGGTGGTGGTCGTGGTGGTGGTCGTCGTGGTGGTGGTGTTCCGCTGCAGGAACGCCTCGGCCGCGGCGGCGTTCGCGTAACCACCCTGTTGGGAGCGCACCTTCAACTGGCCCGCCTCCTGCAGGTCGTCGAGCGTGATGTCGGTCCGCTTCACGACGGTCGGCGCGAACCACAGCACGCCCCACTTCTGGCCCGAGTAGACGACGACTCGGTCGCCCTCGGTGCCGAGGAAGTAGCCCGCCCTTCCCACGACCGTGATGGCGCCGAGCGCGAGCACGATCACGGCGGCGAGGGCCGCGACGAACGCGATGCTGCGCCAGCGACCCGACCTGGACGCCCGCTCGTCCGACGCAGCGGTCGTGTCGCCCGCCGGCGCCACCGCGTCCGTTGGTGCGGCGACCTCGGTCCCGTCGTCGGCGTCGTCGACGACGGCCGCCTCCTCGGGCTGGGGTGACCCGGTGGCGATCACTGCGAGGACGGTGTCGGTCTTCGGGCCGTCCGACTCCTCCCACAGGTCGACCGCCGGGGTGCTGAAGCGGCGGTACCGCTCGTCGAGCGGCGACGGCGCCGCTCCGGTGTCGGACACGTCGAGCACGACGACGGTGATGTTGTCGCGACCACCGGCGGCGTCGGCCTCGGCGCACAGGCGGCGGGCCACGATCTCGGGCGCGTCGGGTTCGGCCAGCAGCTCGGCGATGCGGTCCTCGGCCACCTCGTTGAAGAGCCCGTCGCTGCACAGCAACAGTCGGTCCCCGTCGGCCGGACGCAGGAGCCAGGCGTCGACCGCGACCGCAGCCTCGACACCGAGCGCCCGGGTCAGCACGTTGCGTTGCGGGTGCACCTCGGCGTCCTCGGGCGAGAGCCGTCCCTCACGGACGAGCGTCTCGACGAGTGAATGGTCCTCGGTGAGCTGTTCCAGCCGGCCGTTGGCGAGCAGGTAGACCCGGCTGTCGCCGACGTTGAGCACGGCGAGCTCGGCGACGTCGTCGTGCTGGACGAGGCCGACGGCACACACGGTCGTGCCCATCCCCCGGAGGGACGGGTCGCTGGCGGCATCGTCGTGCACCTGACGATTGGCCCGCTGCACCGCGGCCACCAGGTCCTCGAGCGTGCCGCCGCCCGACTGCTCACCGACCACGCGCACCGTGGTCGCCGAGGCGACCTCGCCGCCGCGGTGGCCGCCCATGCCGTCGGCCACGACGACCAGGTCGGGCAGCACCAGGTGGCTGTCCTCGTTCGCCGTGCGTACCTGACCGACGACGGTCGCCGCACCGGCCGAGAGTGCCGTCACCGGACCTCCAGCACGACGTTGCCGATCTGGACGCGATCGCCGAGCCGGGCGGGCATCTGGCCGACCACCCGGGCTCCGTTCACCCAGGTGCCGTTCGTCGATCCCAGGTCCTCGACGAAGACCGAGCCGTCACGCAGGAAGATCCGGCAGTGCACCTGCGACACGAACCGTTCGTCGAACACCATCGAGCAGCCCGCGGCCCGGCCGACGGTGATCTCGGGGCCGAGCGCCACCTCGAGGCCCGCCCGGGCGACCGGTTCGACGGTCACCAGACGGGTCGGCGACGCCGGCTGCCGCTTCGAGGCACGGGTGCGACCCTGCCGACCGGACCGGCGCGACTTCGGCGACCGCGACGCCTTGGCGGGTGCTGCGGCCGGCACCGGGGCGCCGGCGCCGGCGGCCTTCGGCGGGCTGACCTCGGTCCACACGGCGCGGAGCACCCGCAGGAAGAACAGGTACAGCAGCGCCAGCAGGCACAACTTCAGGACGGTGAGCAGTTGCTCGGGCACGGACGGAGACCCTACGACGCTCGGAAACTCAGCACCGTGTTGCCGAACCGCAACTCGTCGCCGTCACGCAACTGGTGCTCGGCGACCCGCACCCCGTTGATCTTCGTCCCGTTGGTGGAACCCAGGTCGATCACCACGAACCCGTCACCGGCGGGGCGCACCTCGGCGTGGTTGCGGCTCACGTTCGGATCGGCGAGCACCACCGTGGAGTCCTCGTGGCGGCCGATGGACACGACGTACTCACCGAGCGGGACCCGGTCGCCCGTGGGGAGCAGCAGTGATCCGGGTGGCAGCGCGCCCTCGCCCTCGACGAACCGGGCGTCGAGTTCGATGAGCCCGGGGCGGACGTCGTCACTGCCGACGACGGCCACCTCGACCGGGCCGACGAAGCCGTACCCCTCATCGTGCGCGTGGGCCCGGGCCAGGTCGATCAGGTCACGGTCGAGTGTGCCGAGCATCTCGCCCACCGCGTCCAGATCGGTCGACGAGATGGTGAACTCGAAGCGGTTGGGGACGATCGTCCGGCCGGCGACGCTGATCTTTCGGTGGTCGTCCATGGCCCGCTTCAACTTGCGGCCGAACTCCACCGGCTGCAGCCCCGACTTGAACAGTCGCCCGAACGCGCCCTCGACGAAACGCTCGAGGCGCGACTCGAATCCCTGAGCAGCCATGCGACCACGATAGCGACGAGGGTGACACCGGCCCCTGCGGGACGGTCCCGTGCCGCCGGGCGGCGGTACCCTCGGCTCGGAACCCGGCGCCTCCGCAGGTCCGCGCGCCGCCGACGACAGGAGCACCCCCGTGTACATCGTGATGAACCGGCTCGAGATCGAGGCCGACCAGGCCGAGGCCTTCGAGCAGCGCTTCAGCGCCAACATGACCTCGACGCTCGCCGGTGTGCCCGGGCTCGTCCGCTCGGCGCTCCTCCGACCCAACCGCGACGAGGACCCGTACGTGGCCGTCATGGAGTTCGACAGCGAGGCGTCGTTCCAGGGATGGCTGCAGTCGGACGCGTTCCGAGCCGCCCACGGCCACGGGCCACGTGGCGGAGGTGACGGCGGCGGAGGTGACGGCGGCGGCACCGGCGGCCCGCCGTCGGTGTCGTCGTACGAGATCGTCACCGAGGTGACCGGGGCCGGCTGAGGGTTCTCCCGCCGGGCCGCGCTACGATGCGGCCCGCACTCGCGCGAGTGGCGGAATTGGCAGACGCGCAGGATTCAGGTTCCTGTGTCCGCAAGGACGTGAGGGTTCAAGTCCCTCCTCGCGCACTCCGGAGTGGGGTTTCCCCACCTCCAGCATCCGGTCCGCCGGTCCGGCCCCACACCATCGGGGGGCAGCCCCGGCCACCACGCCCCACAGCACGGCATCGGCGGCGACGCAGGCCGACGGATCGAGCCGAGTGGGCGACAGACTGGATCGATGGAGGACAGGACCAACGCGACGGCGGTCGAGATGTGGACCTTCGGCGAGCCGGTCGACGGCCGGCGGCGCCCGCCGGTCGCCCCACCCGCTGTGGACTGGCACGGTCCCCTGGCGATGGGGACCATGGATCAGCACCTCGCAGGGGTCGCTCCGGTTGCGCTGTCGGATGACGCCGCAACTGCCGTCGTGGCGACGAGGGCCGCGATCGTGGTGCTGGACGCGACGACCGGCGCCGAGCTCGTGCGGATTCCCGGTGCGCTC
>CAJBIS010000109.1 GCA_903953195.1 uncultured Actinomycetes bacterium | reverse complement strand
CGGGACCGGTGGGTCGGGCCGCGGGTCGGTCGAAGTGCGTGGCGATGGCTCGCGACGGGGCAGGGGTGGTGGTGACGGTCATGGCTCCTCCAGACACACGGATGTGACCGGAACCATACCGACGAAGTGAATGTGAACGCCCGGTGGGACCGCGGTCAGGTGGCGGCGAACAGCGTGACGAGTTCGTCGACGACGGCGTCGCGGGCGAACGACTCGGCGACCGCCCGAGCGGCCGCGTCGGACAGCCGATCGGCGAGGCCCGGGTCGTCGAGCAGACCGGCGACCGCCGCGGCGAGTGCGTCGGCGTCCCGCTGGGGGACCAGCACGCCACTCACGCCGTCGGTGATGAGCTCGGGCACGCCGGCGGTGACCGTGGCGACGACGGGGGTGCCGATCGCCATGGCCTCCATGAGCGTGACGGGGATCCCCTCGGCGTCACCGGACGACGTCTCGATGGACGGCGCGACGACGACATCGCTGCGGGCCATCGCCTCGAGCACCTCGTCGTGCGTGCGGTAGCCGAGCATCGTCACGCGGTCGGTCAGTCCGAGCTCCTGGATGCGTGACTCGATGTCGGCGCGCAGGTCGCCCTCGCCGATCAGCGTGAGGTGCACGTCGTGCCCGTCGGTGCGGAGGCGTTCCAGGGCGTCGAGGAGCACGGTGTGGCCCTTCGTCGCGTCGAGTCGCGCCACGCAGAGCAGCTGACGTGTGCCACCGGCGCTCGAGTCGTCGTCCGCCGTCGCCTCGCTCGCAACACGGGTGCGCACCGCCTCCGCGAGCGACAGGTCGACCCCCAGGTGAATCACGACGATCCGGTCGGCCAGGTCGGGGGCGCAGGCGATCATGCGACCGCGGCCGTACTCCGAGATCGCGACGGCCCGCTCGGACGACCGGATCTTCTCGTCGAGGAACGTGGTGTCGACGTAGATGTCGTGGGCGTGTGCCGTGAACGTGTACGGAAGACCGGTCAGCTGGTGGATCACCCACGCGTTGGTGGTGGCGTGGGTGGCGAAGTGGGCGTGCACGTGCTCGACGCCGCTGCGCTGGCAGAACCGCGCGAACCACGCTGCCTGAGGGAGCAGGGCGAGTGAGCGCAGCAGGAATCCCCGGGAGCCGGCGTTGCCCCGGATGAGGCGGGCCACCGTGCGCAGGGTCGGGCCGGGTGCCCGCACCAACCACCACGCCAGGGCGCCGAGCGCTGCGGGACTCCAGGGCTGGATGTAGTGGGCCCGCTGTTCCAGCGCCGCCGCCTGAGGGTGGGTGATGTCGTCGTGATGGTGGATCAGCGGCAGGATCTCGACGTCGAACCCCCGGTCGGCGACTGCGGTGATCTCGTCGGCGACGAAGGTCTCGCTGACCTTCGGGAACCGGGACATCGTGTAGGCGATGCGGGGCACCCGGCGAGCGTACCGGTGGTCGGCGCCGCGCTCGCCGGTCCCGCGGAAAAGCTCAACGTGGGCGGCCGAGGCGCCGATGGTGCAGCGTGCCGATCACGCCGGACCATCGAGCTGCCGATCTCGAACGCATCGCCGAGCGCCTGCCCGACCCCGTCGTCGTGGTCGACCCGGCGGCGTGCGTCGTCTGGGCGAACCATGCGGCCCTGCAGCTGTTCGGCCGGAGTGCCGAGGAGGCCATCGGCCTGGAGGCGCTCGAACTGGTGCATCCGGACGACCTGTCGCTCGCGCTCGTGTGCCTCGAGTCGGTGCAGGGCCGTGAGGCGGGCACGCCGATCGAACTGCGGGTGTCCACGGCGGAGGGCTGGCGGCTCGTCGAGCTCGTCGGGGCTCCCGTCGACGACTGCATCGCCCTCACCATGCGTGATCTCACGGAACGCCGTCGCTGGGAGATCGCCTCCAACGACGAGGACCGATTCCGGTCGATCCTGCAGAACGCCGCGGCCGTGACGATGCTGCTCGACGACGACTGGCGGATCGAGGCGTCGTCGGCGGCGCTCACCCGGCTCCTCGGATGGGATCCGGAGCACCTCGAGGGCCGCCGCCTGCAGGAGTTCCTCGACGATCTCGGTGCGGAGCAGCTCGACGAGGTCCGCGCCCGGTTCGGCGGCGGCGAGACCCGGGGCGTCGTCGACGTCGCGGTGCGCACCCGGGACGGCTCGGCGGTGCCGGTCACGATCTACGCGACGAACCTGCTCGACGACCCGACGACCCGCGGCGTGGTGCTCACCATCCACGACGTGTCGCGGCGCGTCGTGGCCGAGGAGGAACTGCACGCCGCGAACTCGCTGCTGGCGGCCACCCTCGACGCCACCGCCGAGGGCGTGCTCGTGCTCGATGCCCGCGGCGCCATCACGCTCTGCAACGAGCGGTTCGCCGAGATGTGGGGCCTGGGCGCCGACTTCGACGCGATCCCGCCCGAGCAGCGATCGCTCCGGCACGTCGTCGGCCGACTGCGTGACCCCGAGGAGTTCCTCGCCCGGGTCATGGAGTTGCAGCGCCAGCCGGACCGGGAGACCCACGACATCGTCGAGTTCGCCGACGGCCGCATCTTCGAACGCGACTCTCGGCCCCGCCGTCTGGACGGCCGGGTGGTCGGACGGGTCTGGAGCTTTCGGGACATCACGGCGCATCGAATGCTGCAGAAGGAGCTCGCCCGTCAGGCGGCGCACGATCCGTTGACCGGTCTGGCGAACACGTCGCTGTTCCGTGACCGGGTGTCGGCGGCGATCGAGTCGCCCGCCAACCGTGGGATGTCGATGGCGGTGTTGTTCATCGACCTCGACGACTTCAAGATCATCAACGACAGCCTCGGCCACTCCGCCGGCGACGATCTGCTCGTCGGGATCTCCGACCGCCTGCGCAGCTGCGTGCGCAGTGTCGACGCCGTCGCCCGCATGGGCGGCGACGAGTTCGCCGTGCTGGTCGAGGAACTCCGGTCCCCGGAGGACGCGTTGGACATCGCGACGCGCATCCTGACCGTGATCGCCGAGCCGCTTCCGGTGGGTGCGCACTCGGTGGTGACGACGGCGAGCATCGGGATCGCCATCGGCGCAACCGGCGACCGCACCGACGACCTGCTGCGCGACGCCGACGCCGCCATGTACGCGGCGAAGGCGGGCGGACGGGGACGACTGGAACTGTTCCGCCCGGAGTTGCACGCCGCTGCGCTCCAACGATTGGAGATCGACTCGCAATTGCGTGGCGCCGCCGAACGCGGCGAACTCGTTGTCGAGTACCAACCGGTCGTCGATCTGGGGTCCGGCTCGGTCGAGGCGCTCGAGGCGCTCGTCCGGTGGAACCACCCGGTCCGCGGTCTGCTCGCACCGAACGAGTTCGTGCCCGTCGCCGAGCAGTCGGGACTGATCTCGGAGATCGGCGAGTTCGTGTTGGCCCGGGCGTGCGTCGAGGCCGTGGGCTGGTCGTCGTCACCGGACGGGCCGTCGGTGACCGTGAACCTGGCACCGCGGCAGCTGCTCGATGCCGGCATCGTCGATCGGGTCGCCGACGAACTGGCTCGCAGCGGCCTCGCGCCGCGCCGCCTCGTGCTCGAGGTGACCGAGGGCGCGCTCATGCAGGACCCGGCATCGGCACGGACACGGTTGGAACAGCTGACCGCCCTCGGTGTGCGGTTGGCCATGGACGACTTCGGCACCGGCTACTCGTCGCTGTCGCACCTGCAGCACTTCCCGATCGACATCCTGAAGATCGACCGACAGTTCGTCGGGACGGTGCTCGATGACCCGGGTCCGGCGCTGATCCGTGCGGTGGTGGAGCTTGCTCGGGCGCTCGGCATCGAACCGGTGGCGGAGGGCGTGGAGACCGAGGAGCAACGTGACGCCCTCATGGCGCTCGGCTGTCGGCTCGCTCAGGGCAGCCTCTACGCGATGCCGCTGAGCGCCGCGACCGCCGCGAGCCTCGTCGCCGAGCGGCGAGGGTTCCGGTCGGCCAGCGATCGGATCCGGGCCAACATTCCGGTGTGATTCGGCCTCGCCGGTAGGGTGAGGGGCGCATGGAACCCGACGCCGCGCTCGCTCCGGACGTGCGGCGGAACGGCGGTGACGCAGTGCAGGCGATCGTTGCCGCCGGAGTGCTGCTCGCCTCGGGGGCGGTGGCCCAGGACGGTGTGTCCGGTGCTGAACGTCGGGTCTTCGAACTGGCGAATCGGCAGCCCAACTGGATCGAACCGGTGCTCTGGCTGCCGATGCAGCTCGGCTCGCTGTGGGGGCCGTTCGCTGCCGGCGCGTTCGCGTGGTGGCGGACGCGGTCGTGGCGACCGGCGGCGGGTGCCGTCGTGGTCGGCGTGGTCGCGTGGCAGTTGGCGAAGGCGGTGAAGGGGCACGTCGAACGGGGTCGTCCGCTCGACGAGCTCGGGGACATCGTGCAGCGCTGGGGCACGCCCAAGGATGGACTCGGGTTCGTCTCGGGACACTCGGCGGTGTCGTTCGCGGTCGCCGGCGTCCTCAGCCCGTATCTGTCGCCGTGGGGTCGATTCGTGGTCCGGGCCCTCGCCGCGAAGGTCGGGTTCGCTCGCATGCACGTCGGAGCGCATCTGCCGCTCGATGTCGTGGGCGGCGCCGCACTCGGGCACCTGTTGGCGATGGTCTGGCGGCTCGCCGTCGGCACCGAGGTCGCCGGCACCGGTCGCATGGACGCTGAATCAGTGGAGGTGGCGCGATGACGTTCGCGTTGGTGGGAGTGGTCGGCGATCTCGTGAAGCTGGGGATCGGTTTCGTCGTGGTGATCGTGGCGACGACGATCGGGGCGCGCCTGCTGGGTGTGCGCCGCGGCTGGCTGCAGATGGTGGTGTCCGGCGTGCTCGGCTGGGCGATCGCGCTGGTCATCGTCGGCGGACTGCTCGACTGGAACTGGAGTGAGGACACGCTTGCGTGGTTCACCCTCGCGCTGGCCGTGCCGCTGACGATGGTGCTGATGATCACGTTCGATCTGGTGGCCCGTCCCGGATCGCTCGCCCAGGGCGATCGTGCCGGGCTCGTCGAGG
>CAJBIS010000108.1 GCA_903953195.1 uncultured Actinomycetes bacterium | reverse complement strand
GCCGCGTTGGGCTCGATCCATGCGCTGTGGACCCCGGTGCCCGGGCGGTTCAAGGACTACATCGCGATGCCCAAGTTCAACCTGTACCAGTCGTTGCACACGACGGTGATCGGTGACGAGGGCAAGCCGATCGAGGTGCAGATCCGCACCGCCGAGATGCACAACCGTGCCGAGTGGGGCGTGGCCGCGCACTTCTCCTACAAGGAGGGTCACTCCGAGGACGTCGCGTGGTTGAGCCGGATCGTCGACTGGCAACAGGAGATGACCGACCCGGGCGAGTTCATGGCGAACCTGAAGATCGACCTGGACCAGGACGAGGTCTTCCTGTTCACGCCGAAGGGTGACGTGATCACGCTGCCCGCCGGGTCGACGCCGGTCGACTTCGCCTACGCCATCCACACCGAGGTCGGCCACCGCTGCATCGGGGCCCGCGTCGGGGGACGACTCGTCCCGCTGGACTCGCGTTTGACGTCGGGCGAGACCGTCGAGATCTTCACCTCGAAGGTCGCCGCTGCCGGACCGAGTCGCGACTGGCTCAACTTCGTCGCCACCCGGTCGGCCGCCAACCGGATCCGGCAGTGGTTCTCCCGTGAACGCCGTGAGGACGCGCTCGAGTCGGGACGTGACGCACTCGTGAAGGCGCTCCGCCGCGAAGGGTTGCCGACCCAGCAGGTGATGAGTGGCGACGTCGTCGACGAGGTCGCCGAGCAGTTGAAGTACCAGAGTTCGGAGTCGCTGTTCGCGGCCATCGGTGAGCACCACGTCTCGCCCGAGTCGGTCGCGTCGCGGATCGCCCGGCTGCTGCGCACCGCCGACGACGGCCGTGACGAGGTGGCGGCGACGCCGGTGCGGAGTCGTGCGCCGAGTCGCGAGCGGCGCGCCGGGGTGCACGTCGAGGGCTTCGACGACGTGCTCGTCACGATGGCGCGTTGTTGCACGCCGGTTCCCGGCGACCCGATCACGGGCTTCATCACCCGAGGGCGCGGCGTGTCCGTCCACCGCAGCGACTGTGCCAACGCGTCGTCGCTCGAGCAGGGTCAGGCCGAACGCATCATCGACGTGGACTGGGACGAGGACTCCGCCGGCGATTTCGTGGCACTCGTCGAGATCAAGGCGCTCGACCGGCCCCGCCTGCTGCAGGAGGTCATCGCGGTGCTGTCCGAGCACCACGTGAACATCGTGTCGTCGAACAGCGAGGCCGATGCCGAACGCATCGCCACGATGCGCTTCGAGTTCGAACTCGGCGACACCGCCCACCTCGAGATGCTGCTCAATCGGCTGCGGACGATCGACAGCGTCTACGACGCCTACCGCGTCGTGCCGGGTCACGGTCCCTCCTGAGCGGCGCGCGGTCCGCGCCGTGGCCCGCTAGGTCAGGTACCAGCTGCGCGAGAACCCCATGGCCATGAACGCCATGAGCGACCCGCTCGCAACGATCGGCGCCCACCCCCACCGCTTCGAGGCCAGCCGCTCGCCGAGCAGCGCCCAGACGCAGAACCCGGCGATCAGGTAGCGGCCGGTTCCCATGAAGTCCTCGGTGCTGAAGGTCGGGATGGCGACGAGCACCGCGCAGTAGACGCCGTACCCGAACCCGAAGCGTCGGATGACCGCCGGGATGCAGCACAGCACGACCAGCACGAGGATCGCCTGGAGGGTGATCGTCAGCACGTACGACGGGACCTCGAAGTCGCGCCACCGGACGAAGAAGGCCCGCTTCAGCAGCGGCAGGTTGCCCGGGTGGTACACCCGCTGGTTCGTCTGGAATGCCAGCGGGTCACCCCACTTCACCCCGAGGTACACCATCCACGTGCCGAGCCCGAGCACCGCCAGCAGCGGCGCCAGCGTGACGGCCCGCAGGCGACTCCGGTCGACGTGCGTCGGCAGCTGCCACCTCGCCACGATGCCGGTGGCGTCCTCGGGCACGCTGAGCACGCCGGCGCGCTCGAGCGACAGCACGATCGCCGCGGGGATGACCGCCATCCCGGTGGGTCGGGTCGCCGTGGCCAGCGCCCCGATGAGTCCGGCGGCGACCAGGTGGCGGCGCTCGATGAGGAGGAACGTGCCGACGACCAGTGCCAGGAACAGCGCGTCGGAGTGCACGACCCCGTACAGGTACCAGGCGTACGGGTAGAAGAACACCGCCGCCCAGGCCAGCAGACGGGTGCGATCGCCGTCATCAGCGCCGACGCGCTGCTGGGCGAGCCACGCCCACACGACGACCGCGGCGCACGCCCCGGCGACCAGGGCGACGAGGATCGCGCTCGCCATCACGGGTGAGACCACGGTGTCCACCAGCCGCACCAGGTTGGGATACAGCGGGAACCAGACGATGTTCGAGCGCTCGCCGACGGTGTACGAGTAGCCCTCGGTGGCGATGCGGAGGTACTCCGGTCCGTCGAACTGGCTCCACCCGCCGAAGTACCACTCGAACGGTTGCAGCGGCCACGGCCGATACGGGTCCTCCCGCACCACCTTGCTCGCGACGTGCTGGACGATGAGCAGCACCGCGGCGGTGGCCGTCCAGATCGACAGGGGTCGGCGGTACCGCCGGAGGAACGTGCGCACGCAGCGATGACGGTAACGATGATCGGCGGAACTGTCGACGATCCCTCGGGCCGTGCGCCCGGAGGCTCTAGCCTGAGGCGATGTCGGGGATCGGGGCGGCGACACCGGGTGCGTCACCCGAGGGGTCCGACCCGACGTCGACGCCACGGGACCGCTCCTCGGCATGGCGCACGAGCTACACGACGGTCCGCAAGGACCTGCTCGCCCCGACGTCGTGGACGAACCACCGGCGACTCGCGTTGCTGGGCGTGGCCGCGATCGATCGGTCGACGAAGGTCCTGGAGGTCGGCTCCGGTGACGGCAACCTCTCGGCCACCTTCGCCGAACTGGGATTCGCTGACCTCACCGGCGTCGAGGTGCAGCACGAACTGGTGGCGGCGCAGACGTCGCCGACCCGCACCGTGGTGGGTTCGGCCGACGCGCTCCCGGTCCGTTCGTCGAGCGTCGGTGCCGTGCTGGTCATGGACGTGCTGCACCACCTCGATGCGGCCGGCATCGACGCGGCGCTCCATGAGTGCCGGCGTGTCCTGCGATCGGACGGTGCGCTGTTCGTGTGCGAGCCGGGGGACACGTGGGTCCGGCGGATGCTCGAGCCCGTCGTGTTGAGCCCGCTCGCCGGACTCACGGCGTTCTCACGTCACAAGCGGACGATGCTCGAGCACGAACAGGAGACCCTCGTGCCGTGGCTGCGTGGGGAGCGGGAGGTCGAGCGCCGGTACCGGTCCGCCGGATTCACCGTCGAGCACGCCGCCCGCCGCGTGCTGCACACCTTCGTCCGGCTGCGTCCGACCCATCGACCGGGGGACCGTTCCTGAACGTCCCTCAGGATGCCTGGTGCGCGCATCGGTGTGTGATCCGGCAGACTCGGGGCATGGCTGGAAAGAAGAAGGCGGCAGGTCGGGGACCGGACGAGCGGCCGGAGCTGCACCTGGTGGCGTCGCCCGACGACGCATCCGGGGCCACGGGAACCGAGGCCGGCGATCCGTCGTCCGAGCCGACGCCCCCGGCATCCTCCGCCCCGGCGCCGGTGCCGGAGCCCGCGTCGGAGTCCGTGGCGCCGTCCCGGTCGGCGGTCGAGGACGCCCGCCGGCTGCTCGAGGACGCCGATCCCGTCTCGTACTACAAGTCGCTGTCGAACCTGGTCCGGACCGGACACCACGCCGTGCTCCAGCCGCTGCCGTACTCGCCGGCGCTCGAGTTCCACGATCCCGCGTGCGTCGTCGTCGAGCCGAAACCGTCGAATGTCGAGACCGTCGAGCTGTACGCCAATGCCGCCTACCCGGGCTTCGACGAGGTGTTCCGCCCGGTGTTCCGCCAGCCCGAGGTCGCGGCGGAACTCACGGGCCTCTACCAACTGCTGTTCGGCGAGAACGCCAACGTGGCGGTCGTGACGAACCACGGCCAGATCATCGACATCGCGCTGGTCATGGGCGCCTTCATCCTCGGCATGTGCGAGCCGGGCCGCGAGTTCGGCGTGCTCGGCGAGACCCTGCCGATCGCCGATCTGGCGGCGCGCATCAACGTGATGGTGTCGCGGATGGTGACCACGCGGCAGGCGTTCAACGTGCCGGCCATGCAGGTGCTGCAGTGTGGTGCCCGGACGTTCCTGTCGATGCCGCAGACGCACTCGCGGCGTCGGGCGAAGCTGGAACCGGCGCTGGTGAAGGCCAACAACCTGCTCGTCCGGCACGAGCTCGACGCCCGGCTCTCGGGTGGCGGACAGATCCTGGCCATGGCGGCGAGCGGCAGCCAGGACCTGTCGATGGCAGCGAGCATGGTGCAGAAGGTTCGATCGCAGTGGCGGAACCGACGCGGGATCGACCCGGGGAACACCAACACGCTGCACCTGCAGCCGCTCTACGACGGCACGACGCAGCTCATGCTCGGGTGTCGGTACGTGCTGCCGATCGCGGTGTCGCTCGAGCCGTCCGCCCCCGCGGTCGAGGTCGGACAGGTCACGCGGGTGCGCGACAAGGACGACTGCCACCGGATCATGGAGTGGATCGCGGACGCCCACCAGCAGGCCACCGGCGTGCCGACCATCTACCACCGGCAGGAGGACGACCTCCTCACGCAGGTGCGGTCGATGGTGAAGAGCTGACCCGAATTGCCGCCGAGGGGCCGGTCGGCCTCCGGTACGTTGTGCGTCCGTGACCCCCGCACCCGACCAACCGTTCCGCGCGCTCACGGGCATGCGCGACGTGCTCGCACCCGAATCGGCACGACGCCGTGCACTGGTGGCGCGGTTCGCGGCGACGGTCGAGCTCGCGGGCTACCGCGAGGTGCAGCCCCCGCTCGTCGAGGAGCTCGGTGTCTTCCTGCGCATGGGCGAGGCCACCGATGTGGTGACCAAGGAGATGTACGACTTCGAGGACCGCGACGGCACCCGCGTGGCGCTCCGGCCGGAACTCACCGCTGGTGTGGTCCGGGCCTTCGTGCAGCACCACCCGACGACGCCGTGGAAGGTCTGGTACTCCGGCACGAACTTCCGCCACGAACGGCCTCAGCGTGGCCGGTACCGCTCGTTCGAACAGGTGGGCGTCGAGGTGCTCGGCGTCGACGATCCTGATCTGGACGTCGAGGTGATCGCGCTCGCGTGGGCGTCGTTCGCGGCCATCGGACTGCGCCAGGTCCGCCTGCTCGTCAACTCGCTGGGGGAGCACGAGGACCGGGACCGCTACAACGAGGCGGTCCGCGACCACTTCCTCGCTCGCCGTTCGGAGCTGGGCGAGGCGTCACTCGCCACCCTCAAACGGAACCCGCTGCGGCTGCTCGACTCGAAGCGTCCCGAGGACGCGGGCGCCGTCGCCGCCGCGCCGCGCATCGAGGACTTCCTCTCACCGGCCGCCGCGGCACACTTCGAGCGGGTCCAGGACGGGCTCCGGGCCCTCGAGGTGCCCTTCGAGGTCGCGCCCCGGCTGGTGCGTGGACTCGACTACTACCGTCGCACCACGTTCGAGTTCGTCGCGGACGCGCTCGACGCGGCGCAGAACGCCATCGGTGGTGGCGGTCGCTACGACGGCCTCGCCGAGGACCTCGGCGGGAGCCCCACCGACGGGATCGGGTTCGCACTCGGCGTCGACCGGATGCTGCTCGCCTGTGACGCCGAGGCGGTGTTCCCGGCACAGGACGAGGGGGTCGACGTGTTCGTGGTCGACCTCACCGGTGGCGCCGCGGCCCGGGACCTGACGCACGAGCTGCGGTCCGCCGGCGTCGCCGCCGACCGGCGGTTCGGTGGCGGCTCCATGAAGTCGCAGATGAAGAGTGCCGATCGTTCCGGCGCCCGCTTCGCCCTGCTCGTCGGAGAGGACGAGCTCGCCGCGGGCCAGGTCACGGTTCGTGATCTGCGCGGTGATGCACCACAATCGGGCGTGGCGCGCGACGAGGTCGTCGCCGAGATCCACCGACGACTGGGGACCTGACTGTGACCAGCATGCGAACGATGTTGTGCGGCGAGCTCCGTGAGGACCACGTCGGTTCGACCGTGTCGCTGTGCGGGTGGGTCGCCAAGCGCCGGGAGCACGGCGAGCACCTCGCGTTCATCGACCTGCGCGACCACACCGGCATCGTGCAGTGCGTCGTCGACGGGGCCCACGACCTGCGCAGCGAGTGGGTCGTCCGGGTCACGGGCACCGTCCGTCACCGGCCCGAGGGCACCGTGAACGACGCGCTGGCCACCGGCGCCGTCGAACTGGGGGACTGCACCGTCGAGGTCCTCGCCGAGGCCGAGCCACCGCCGTTCCCGCTCGACGACCGGGCCGGCGACGTCGACGAGGTCGTGCGACTCCGGCACCGGTACGTCGACCTGCGGCGCGACGACATGCAGCGCAACCTGCGCACCCGGGCGAAGGTGAACTCGGCGCTTCGCAACGCCATGGACGAGCAGGGCTTCGTCGAGATCGAGACCCCGCTGCTCATCGCGTCGACCCCGGAAGGGGCCCGGGACTTCGTGGTGCCGTCGCGTCATCGACCCGGCTCGTTCTACGCACTTCCCCAGAGTCCGCAGCTGTTCAAGCAGCTGTGCATGGTCGGCGGCGTCGACCGCTACTACCAGATCGCCCGGTGCCTCCGGGACGAGGACCTCCGCGCCGATCGTCAGTTCGAGTTCAGCCAGCTCGACGCCGAGATGAGCTTCGCATCACAGGAGGACGTGCTCGAGGTCATCACCGCGGCCGTCGACGCCGCGGTCACCGCAGTGCGTGGCGAGCACGTCGGCGAGGTGCCGCGCATGACGTGGCGAGACGCCATGGACCGCTTCGGCTCCGACAAG
>CAJBIS010000107.1 GCA_903953195.1 uncultured Actinomycetes bacterium | reverse complement strand
TCGAGGGTGTCGACGTCGTCGTGTACGACCGTCGCGGGTACGGCGAGTCGCAGGTCGGCGGGGCGCGAGCCGACCGGCCGGCGACGCTGGCACAGCACGCGCAGGATCTCGTCGGCGTGTCGCACTGGTGCGACGCCGAGCACGTCGTGGTCGTGGGGCACTCGATCGGCGGGACGGTGGCGCTCCTCGCATCGAACCACCCGGGCGCCGTGTGTGCGGCGCTGGCGACGTACGAGTCGCCCCTACCGGCGCTCCCCGGGTACCGGTCCGATCTCGGCGACGCCGCGTTGGTCGAGGCCGATCGTGCCGGCGACGCCGCCGCGGCCGAACACTTCTACCGCTCGATGATCGGCGACGCGACCTGGGACCGGCTCCGCGATCCGGATCGGAACGCCCGTCGCGCCGAGGCTCGGGCCCTCGTCGGTGAGTTGCGATCGCTCCGCGACACCCCGGTCGACGTCGCCGGTCCGGACGTCCCGCTGATCGTCGGCGTGGGTGGCGGCAGCGGTGCGTACTTCGCATCGCAGGCGATCGCACAGTGTGCCGCCGCCGGACTCGACGAGCCGATGGTGCTCGCCGGCGCCGGGCACGGAGCGCACCTCAGCCATCCCGGTGAGTTCGCCCGGTTCGTGGACGCCGTTCGGATGCGGGTCCCGAGTCCCTGACGGGGCGCCGGTACGCTCACGAGGTGGTCGCCCGTCGCCCGTTCACCCGCCGGAGGTCGAAGACCGCCTTCGTCCTGTCCGGCGGCGGCAACCTGGGCGCACTGCAGGTCGGGATGCTGCGGGCCCTCGACGAGTTCGGCGTCGTGCCCGACGTCGTGCTCGGCTGCTCGGTGGGCGCGCTGAACGGTGCGGCGTACGCCCTGCGCCCCGACACCGCAGGGGTGGACGAGCTGGTGCGCTTCTGGACCGCCACCACCTCGGACGAGGTGATGCCGTCGTCGCGGCTCCCGTCGATGGTGCAGCTGCTCCGTCGAGGCGAGTCGCTGCACCCGAGCGACGGACTCCGCCGGGGCGTCGAGTCGCTCCTCGGCGCCAGTCGACGGTTCGACGAACTCGTCCTGCCGTTCCAGTGCGTCGCTGCCGAGGTCGAGACCGCCGCCGAGACGTGGTTCGAGCACGGTGCGGTGGTGCCCGCGATCCTGGCGTCGGCGGCGCTGCCGGCGGTGTACCCGTCGGTGACGATCGACGGGCGGGTGTACCTCGACGGCGGCGTCGTCAACAACGTGCCGATCACCCGGGCGATCGAACTCGGTTGCAGCGAGATCATCGTGTTGCACGTCGGACTGCACGGTCGTCCGGATGCCCAGATCCGCCGGCCGCTCGATGCGGCGATGCAGGCGTACTGGGTGGCTCGCAATGCCCGGTTCGCGAACGATCTCGCGACGCTCCCGGACGGCGTCGAGGTGCTGATCCTGCCGCCGGGGCAGCGGCCCGACATCCGCTACGACGACTTCACCCAGGGCGCGGATCTCATCGATCGGGGGCATCGGAACGCGGTCGAGTTCATGGAACGGCGTCAGTCCGAACTCGACGAGCGCGCCGGTGCGGAGCGGTCCGGCCGCCTGGACCGGCTGCGGGAACGGGCGCGCTCGACGTCGTGGTTCCAGGCAGCCCGGCGGGCGGCCTCCGACCCCGAGGGAGCCGTCCTCGGCCCCTACGACGAGGAGCACTGATCGCCGGCCCGGAC
>CAJBIS010000106.1 GCA_903953195.1 uncultured Actinomycetes bacterium | reverse complement strand
GCGCTGGCGATGATCGACGGCGGGAAGAGGATGCCGAGCGCCACACCGCCGACGACGCCCCAGGTGAGGCCCGAACGGGTGCTGTGGTCGGTGACCTTCTGGACCTCGACCTGACCGTCGTCGTCCTTCTTGACGACGAGCACGCCCTCGATCTTCAGGTTCCGGCCGTCCTCGAGTTCCTTGAGCAGCTCGTAGGCCGCCCAGGCGGTGTCGGTGTCGCTGAAATCGGCGACGAACACGGTGTCGACCCCGTCGGTCACCATGCCGCCGACCACGGTCTCGGTCTCGTCGTTCGTGCTCTCGTCACTCATCACGTGCTCCGTTCGATGAACCGTCGGCACTCCGACGGGATGAGCCGAGCGTAGCGGACCCGGCCTCGCCGCCGGTCGCCGATCGCTGGTCGCCGGTAGGATCCGCAGCCATGCACCCCGACGTCGACGCCTTCATCGAGGGATGCACCCGTTGGCCCGCGGAACTGGCAGCGATGCGCTCGATCCTGCTCGCAACCGGGCTCGACGAGGAGCTCAAGTGGCGTCAGCCCTGCTACTCCCACGACGGCCACAACATCGTGATCATGGGCGAGATGAAGGCCGGCATGACGCTCGGGTTCTTCAAGGGCATGTTCATGGCCGATCCCGACGGCGTGCTCGTCGACAACGGCCCGAACTCCCGGTCGGCGCGCCGCATGTTCTTCACCTCCGTCGACGAGGTGGAGCAGCGCGCCGGGATCGTGGCGCGCTACGTCGCCGAGGCGATCCGTGTCGAGCTCTCCGGTGTCACCGCCGGACCGGCTCCGGAACCCGATTGGGTGAGCGAACTGCAGGACGTGCTCGATGCCGATCCGGAATTCCGCGCTGCCTTCGAGGCGCTCACTCCCGGTCGGCGCCGGGCGTACAACTTGCACTTCGCCGACGCGAAACAGTCGTCGACCCGGGCGGCCCGAGTCGAGCGCTACCGGCCGAAGATCCTGAACGGGAAGGGCCTCCAGGACCGCTGAGCACCGACCGCCGACCGTCGGCGAGGTCAGTGCGAATGACAGGCGCCGCCGCAGCAGCCGCCGGCAGGCGGCGTGGCCGCGGGCGAGGGCGTCGGGGCCGCCCGACCACCGACGGCGACGGTGCTCAGGAGCTTGACCGTGTCGGTGTGGCCATCCGGGCACGTCGCCGGATCGGAGGACTCGGCCATGGGCCGTTCCACCTCGAAGGTGGAGCCGCACGACCGGCATCGGAAGTCGTATCGAGGCACGCCGACATCGTACCCAGCGTCGGGCGGCGGACGCGATCGGACGAGCGGGTGCGTTCACCCCGTCGCATCGACTCCCCCGGCGTCCGCGTCATCGAGTCCGAACCGGGGCACGGTCAGGTTGCCGTCGGCGTCGAGCGGCAGACCGGGGTTGTACGCCACCTCCCAGACGTGGCCGTCCGGATCGCGGAAGCATCCTGCGTACCCGCCGTAGAACGTCTCCCGCGGCGCCCGTGTCACGGCGGCACCGAACGACTCGGCGCGTGCGACGACGTCGTCGACCTCCGTCCGCGAGCGAACGTTGTGCGCGAGCACGATGCCGCCGAACGTGGCGCCGTCGTCACGGATGCCGACGTCCTCGGCGAGCTCGTCGCGCCCCCAGAGGATGACGGCGAGGCCGCCGACCTGGAAGAACACCGTCGCCTCGACCCCCTGACCGACCCAACCGAGGGACTCGTAGAAGCGTCGAGCGACGGCGAGGTCCCGCACGCCGAGGGTCACGATGCTGAGTCGTTGCTCCATGTCATCACCGTACGACCAACGGGAGACGCCCACGTCCCGGGGACTCGTCCCCACTGGTGGCGGAGCGGCTCGCCCATCAGACTGAGGCGGGAGCCACAGGTGGATGAGACCGACAGCGCTGCTGGCAACGACACCGACCGCGATTCGGCGCGCCCGCTCGACCTACCCATGGAACTCACGGAGCTGGTCGACCGGATCCGGGCGGCGATGTCCACGCTGCCTCCGAACCACCGCAAGGTCGTCGAGCTGACCTACCTCCGAGGCGTGTCCGCGCGGGCGGTCGCCGCACAGCTCGACCTCCCGCTGGACCACGTCACCCAGCTCCGACGCGAGGCGCTCGAGCACATCCGGGGCGAGTTGTACCCGCCGACGATCGAGTGAGCCCGAGCTAGTCCTCGAGCGACACGACCAGTCGGAGTTCCAGCGACATCCGCACCACGCTTCGGCGGGCCTCGCCGGCGACCGCCAGCCAGTCCTCCGCACGCTCACCGCAGACGTCGGCGGGGTGCGCCCACGCGTCGTTCAGCACCGACGACATGGCGGCGATCGCGGAGCGCAGCGCGGGCGGCGTGCCATCTGCCGCGACCGGTGGCGTGAATCCTGCGGCGAGTTCGGCGACGGCGGCTTCATCGGATCGGGCCACCGCGGCCTCGGCCGCCTCCACCATGCCGTGGTACATCGCAGCGACGTCCTCGCCCGGGAGCGTGCCCGCGCCGTGCGCGGTGCTGAGCGTGTTGAACATCCAGGCGCTGCGGTGGTCCATCTCGGAGCGGAGGTACCAGCGCTGGCCGCCATCATGGAGCATCGTCCAGATGTCGTTGATGCTCATCTCGTCGTCGCGGTCGAGGAATGTTCCCGTGGGCAGACCGAAACGGAGTTGATGGCGGCGACGATCGATGCTCCGACCATCGGCGAGGACCAGCGGTTGCACGATCTGCTGGAGCGGGATCCAGAGGTTGACCAGCAGCAACGCGGCGTCGTCGGTCCGGCCGTCGGGCGAGTCGTGCACGAACAACGACGGCGCCCGACCATCCATCACCTGCGTCAACGGCGTGCCGTAGACGTCCTGATCGATGTGGATCGACGTGGCGCCACCGTGACCGTTCATCCCGACCGAGCGGGGCCCGACGACGGACAGCCCGTTGGGGCCGGCGCTGCGCATGATGAATCCCTCGTCGGCGAGGTACAGCACGCGCAGACGTCGGCCACTCGCCGATCGGAGCGAAGCGCCATCGAGCGCGGACCGGATCTCGGTGGCGTCAGCATCCGTGATGCGCCCGGCGCGGCGGACCCGGGCGCATGCCTGCTGGAGCGGTTCGAGTTCCGACAGGTCGACGGCATCGAACCCGGCGCCGAGCAGGTCGATGTCGTCCACCCCGGTCGTGGTGAGGTCCGTCGCAGCGCAGGTGTGGAACTCGACCCGCTCGCTGCCGTAGGGGGCCGACGAACGTGGACCTGCGCGCCGCAGACCCGGATGATCCGGATCGGGAATCGCCTCTGATTCGGGCATGAATCCGAGGCGAACCGGCACGGTCGTGGCGACGGCACTCACGAGCAAGAATTGTAGGCCGTGATCCGACATGACACCCGAGCAGGTACGGTCTGCTCCACGACGAGGAGGTCATTGTGTCCGTGTTCGATGCAACGTACGAGCCCAGCCCGTGGGAGCCGATCGCCGAGGAGGTGGCGCTCTACGAGCGATCCAACGGGAGCGAGCCGAGCCCGATGGTGGGCGATTCGTGGATCGTCCTGTGGACCATCGGCGCCAAGTCCGGGAACGTCCGCAAGACGCCTCTCGTCCGGATCGCCGACGACGAGGGCCGGTACGCCGTGATCGGCTCCATGGGCGGCGCGCCGACGAATCCGCAGTGGGTGCACAACCTGCGGGCGCTGCCACTGGCACGGCTCCAGGACGGCCCCGAGGTACGAGAGTTCGACGTCCGCGAGGTCGACGGCGACGACCGGACCGAATGGTGGGCGCGGGCGAACGAGGTCTGGCCCGAGTACGACGCGTACCAGGCCGGAACCGAACGCCGCATTCCAGTGTTCGAACTCACGCCCATCGCCGACGCGACCTGACCCTCACCTCGCCGGAGAGCGTCACTCCCTCACTCGCCCGTGCTGTTGGCTGAGGAGCCACCGGCCCGACGGTGTGGTGATCACGAAGTGTCCCGGTCGATCGTCATCGGGCCGGATGTCCCAGTCCGAGCGGTGCCAGAGCGCGTGGTGCTGCGGGCATCCGCTGGCCAGGTTGCGGAGATCCGTCGGCCCGCCCCGACTCGCATGGTGACAGTGGTGCAGATGCGTCCACGTGGGGGGCGCATCGCAGCCGGGGTGCACACACCCGCCGTCACGGACACGCGCCGCCCGGCGCTGGTCCGGGGTCGCGAACCGCACTGCTGTTCCGAGGTCCAGAGGCACGCCCAGACTGTCGACGACGAGCGCATGGACGGCCGCATCACACAGGAGCTGGCGGGTGGTGCCGTCGGCGAGCCGGACGCCGTCCGGCGTGCGGGCGTCGAGCGGGTCGGACGCCTGGATCACGAGCGTGACATCGGTGACCGGCGCCGGCGCGCCGGGCCGGGTCGCCGACCCGCGGCGCACGAGTTCGGTGAGGGCCTCGGCCAGCAGCTGACCCCGTGACGGCAGCAGGTGCTCGGGGTCCGCAGCGCGGAGCTCGCTGTGTCGCCGCCAGCGACGCTCCGCCTCCTCGAGCAGGGCGGCTCGAACCACCGCGGCCTGCTCGCCCACGAGTGACACGTCCAGGTGCACGTCACCTTCGAGGCCGTCGGTGAGGGTGACCTGGTTGTCCTCGGCGCGCGGATCGTGCCCGCCGTCGGTGTCGGCGAGGTCGATGAGCGCGCGCACCTCTCTGGACCACTGTTCGAAGCGGACGCCGATGGACAGGTCGATGAACTCCTGTTGCATCGCCACGACGACGTCACGCACCCGAGGGTTGGCCAGCCGGCACAACAGCGCGGCGTGGGCGAACGTGATCCGACCCGCGGACAATGCGTCGCCGACGATCCGGAGCGAGGTGCGCAGCGTGCGAGCGACGGCGACCTGCCGGTGTGCGTCACCGCGAGGCAGGCCGAACTCCGCACCCAACCAACTCGGGGACTGCAGCCCGGTACGGCGACGGGGCTCGTCGCGTGCGTCCAGTTCGGCGAGCACCGCCGAGCGCACCGCATCGAGCGAGCGTTGGGCCATGTCGAGCGAACGCACCGCCCGAACGAGCTCGTCATCAGCAGCGCCACCGAGACCCGCAGCGTCGACACGAGAAAGGGTCGACACGAATCGATCGCCGGACTCCGCCAGCACGTGAACATCCGACAGCGCGCCCGACTCGGGCACGACGGCACCACTCGACACGACGACCTCGCATCGCTTCCACCGGACACGGCCGGTGCACACAGGTCTCCGTCACGGCCGGAGACGAGCCGACGCCATGCCCGCTCCCGTTCGGCGCCCCGAACAGAACGAACATGTGTTCGATCAGTGTGCCGTCACCCTGTGACAGTGTCAAGGACCTTGCTGCCGGTCACGCTCAGCGCACGATCCAGTCGGGTCGGGAACGAACGAGTCGTGCGTCCGGGTGGAGCCCGCCCGGCTCAGGACGGCGACTCGCCCAACGTGCCCTGAGCCGCCGCCGAGCCCGATCCCCCACCGCCGGATCCACGAAGCACGAAGGCAGCGAGGACAGCGATCGCCGCTCCCACGAGCGGTCCCGCGAGATACACCCAGTAGGCGGTGAAGTCGTTGGCGACCAGGTCGGGCGCCAGCGAGCGGATCGGATTCATCGAGGCTCCCGACAGCGGGCTGGCCCACAGTCCGGCCAGCGCGACGTACGCACCGACGCCCAGGGCACCGAGGACTCCGACGTTCTGCGCTCCTGACGCCGTGCCGAGGATCACCGACACCAGCCCGAAGGTCAGCACGACCTCCATGAGGAATGCCGCCACGTGCGTCACCGAGGTCGCCGGGTAGGTGGCGCCGTTCGAGGCGGAGACGTCGACGACCGACTGCAGGAACAGCACCGCGAGCGTCGCCCCGGCGAGTTGTGCCACCACGTAGCCGGGCACACGCCGCCACGGGAAGTCCCCACGCAGCGCGAAGGCGAAGCTGACCGCCGGGTTGAAGTGCGCTCCCGACACCCTGCCCATGAACAGGATCATCGCCATGACCATGGCACCCGGAGCGATCACCGCAGCCGTGCGACCGATGGCACCACCGAACGCAGCGCTCATCATGCCGCCGCCGGCGGCGACGAGCACCAGCAGGAACGTGCCCATCACCTCGGAGAACAGCCGTCGCCACTCCTGGCGGGGGTCGTTGAAGTCGGTGATCCGCTCCACGACCCCCTTGGGCAGCCCCGACAGACCGAGGTGCGGCCAGTAGGTCGAACTCGACGTGTCGTCCCCGTCGGTCGCCGGCTCGCCGGTCACGTCGCTCACTTGGCGCCGCTGGGGGTCGTGATGCCGAGCGCCTCCTTCAGCGCGGCCTCCGACGACTCGATCTCCTTGTCGGCGGGCGCGAGCGGCGGGAAGAGGTGCCACGAGAGCACCTCGACCATGGTCCACACCATCTGCGGTGTGAGCGCGAAGTCCGGTGACTCGACGGAGGCGGGCAGGTCGACACCGTTGGCCTTCAGCGCGCTGATCACGCTGGGCGTCACGGCCTTGCCCAAGGTGCTCAGCGAGTGGTTCGTGTGCTCCCAGTTCACGTGGTACTCCGGCACCGGCAGGGGGACGATCTCGGCCCACTCGCTCGGCTTCCGTGGCGTCGTGCGGCTGAACACGTAGTCGAAGGGCTTCGCCGCCGCATCGCGTGCCGTGAGCGGGTCACCCAACGACCACTGCTTGCGGAGCGTCGCGATCATCGAGGTGTGGCGGTGCTCGTCGTTGTAGACCGACCCGGACTCCACCCACGGTGAGACCACGACGGCCGGGACCCGGTAGCCGGATCGATCGAAGGTGAAGTCGCACTGGCCGGGGCCGGCCTTCGGATCCGGCGGGGGAACCGCACCCGGTGCGACGTGGTCGTAGGTGCCACCTGGCTCGTCCCACCCGATGAACAACGTCGTGTTGTAGACGTTGGCGCCGGTCTCGCTGTCCATGGACCGGTAGGCGGTGAAGAGCTTGTTGAGGAAGCCTTCTCCCGCGGTGATGGCCGACGGGGGGTCGAGCGGAAGGTCGACGTTGTTCCCGACCATGTTGCGACCGGCAGCCGGGTGGTAGTCGCCGTGACCGGCGAACAGGTTCGGTTCGATGAGTGAGAAGTCCGCCAGCGTGCCGTTCTTGGCATCCTCTTCGAACTGGCTGAAGGGCGCGAAGTTCGTGGTGAACTTGTCCTTCAGTCGCGACATGTGGATGAGGCCGGTGAACGAAATCGGACACGGCTCCATGACGTAGACCTTCCAGGTCTTGCCGTGCGCCTCGAGCCGGTCGAACAGCGTCTCGGCCGTGTTGTCGTGGGTGAAGTTCGAGAACGGCGCGTTGATGGTGAAGCCCGACGATGTCGCCGCGGTCCAGAAGGACCGGTTCATGAACGTCTGGGACGGCACCTCGGAGAACCAGTGGTCGAAGACGCCGAAGTCCCGCGCCAGCCCGCTGAGCACCGGGACCTGGTCGGGCCGGTAGCCCGTCATGATCTGCGAGTACTCCTCGAAGGTCGGCTGACGGCCGACCTGGGCGGTGAACGAGCTGATGTAGTCCGTGACGAAGCCGTCCATGGTCGGCTCTGCGCCAGTGGCCGGCACGTTCCACGGAGCCGTCACGCCCTTGCCCATCTTGCCG
>CAJBIS010000105.1 GCA_903953195.1 uncultured Actinomycetes bacterium | reverse complement strand
CGGCGCCGTTATCGGTCACTGCGATCAGATGGATCATCAGTTCGGCATCCGCCGGATCATTCATCGCCGCACTCCGCCCCTGCTCCGTGGCGCCGTGTTCGGCGACCGCTCCCACGAGGACCGTAGCGAGGATCCTCAGGCCGTGTCGTCGATCGTCCAGGCGACGGCTCCTTCACCGGCTGATGAGCCGAACCGCTTGCCGATCGCGCCCCACACGGCGAGCAGTCGGCCGAGCACCCAGTACTTGCGCAGCACCGCAGCGCGGATCGCCCGGTACTCGGCTTCCTCGCTCACGATCCGACCGGTGCCCGTGAACCGGGGTGCGTCGTCAGCCACGCGACCTCGCGCATCGCACGGCGCCACCTCGATGCGGTCGGTGTGCCGCAACCGCTTGACCTTGCCGGAGTCGCTCCCGGTCGTACACGCCCAGCCGCCGTCGTGCTGCACCGTCCACACGGGCGAGGCGACCGGTGTGCCGTCCCGGCGGAAGGTGGTGAGCGACACGTAGGTGGCGGCGTCGAGCGGCGAGGTGTCCGATGCGGTCATCCACAGAGTCTGACGTGTGGGTGGAGCCCGAGGTGCTGATTCCGCGTTCCACCCCGGTCGACGCGTGGCGACTGCCCGTCGACGTGCTCCGAGCTCGCGGCTCGTGCAGCCAGTCGGGTCAGACCATCATGTAGCCGTCGGCGAGACCGTTGGTGTCGACCGCAGCAGCCGGGCTGGTGGTCAGGCCGCAGCCGCCGGTGCCGTCGGAGCGGAACTGGCCGGGTCCGTTGCCGCAGCGTCCGGCGCCGTTGGGCAGCTGGTTGGACGTGTCGGTGTAGCGCGAGATCCGCTTGACGGTGTTGGCCGTCCGGTCCCAGATGAACATGTCGACCGCACCGTTGGTGTCGTTCGGCACCAGGTTCGAGGCCTCGGACTGGATGAGCACCTTCGAGCCGTCGGACGAGATCTCGACGGGCACGGTCGCGCCGTTCGGCGAGGCGATCGGCTGCGTCGTGATCGTCAGCGTCTCGAGGTCGGCGACCACGGTGTTGAACGGAACACCGGGGGCCGTCGACGTCGCGGCGATGTACCGGCCGTCGTCCGAGACGTAGGCGTACCCCGGGAAGATCACGATCGACGGGTCGAGGGTGGTGACGTCCTCCTCGACGCGGTCCCACATGCGCCAACCGCTGGTGCCGAATCCGCCGAGGTCGTTCCAGTAGTAGATGACGTACCGCGTGTTCGCGCTGGTCGTCTCGTAGGCGGTCGTGCCGGCACCGGGGCCACCTGCCGGGCACGGCGTCTCGACGCCGGAGGCGAGGTCACGAGCGA
This sequence comes from uncultured Actinomycetes bacterium, assembly GCA_903953195.1. Taxonomy (GTDB): domain Bacteria; phylum Actinomycetota; class Acidimicrobiia; order Acidimicrobiales; family Microtrichaceae; genus SXMI01. Next base: position 3,162 of record CAJBIS010000105.1, on the reverse strand, counting down.
AGCAGCCCGGGGGCGTCAGTCCGAAACTGACCGGAGAGCCGTAGACCGCTGTGCCACCGTCGGGGGCGACGACCGGGGTCGTCGGCGAGATGAGCGAGCTGGTCCACTCGGAGCGGGCGGCGTTGATGCGGTTGTAGACGCCGAGCTCGCCGGTCACGGCCCGGTAGGCGACGTACTGGCCGTTGGTGCTGATGTACGCACCGCCGTTGACGTTCTCCTTGACCCGGATCGTCTGGCTGGTGTTGCGCTGACGAAGGAACAGGTCGATCAGTCCGTTGTTGTCGCCGGCGACCAGGTTCGTCGACGTCGACGTGAACGCCGTCCAGGTGCCGTCGTAGCTGATCGACGCGCTGGTGACCGACCCGTTGCCGACGACGAAGTTGGTGCCGAGCGTCAGGGGGTTCAGCGGCTTGGACGCCGCCGGTGCGGGCGAGCAGGCCGCCGCGATCATCGCCGCACCTGCCAGCGTGGCGATCAGAGCTGTCCGGAGCCGTGTCGACGTGCGCATGTCGTATCCCCCTCATGGAAACCACGCTTCGTGGTGAACCTTCGGTCAGGGTGGCACAGGTCCGACAGGAATTCCACCGGGACCTCATCCCTGTTCGCGCATGGGTTCCGGCCACGTCCGGGATGTCACACCCGGGTGGGACAATGTGGACGTCGAGCGCGGTGCCTACCACTCAGCGTGGGGAATCACGGTGTTCGGGGCGTTCCCGGTGCCGAGTGAGGCGCCAGGTCCTACGTTGAGCCAACGGTGATGGAGAGGAGTCAGATGAACGACGAGACGATCGATGTGGGGATGCCCCGCGACCTGCTGCTGGTGCGCCACGGGCGGAGCGAGGGGAACCAGGCGCTCGAGGCTGCGAAGAATGGTGATCCCAGTCTGATGACCGAGGCGTTCCTCGCCCGCTCCGCGATGGACTACCGACTGGTGCCGGAGGGTGCGGTCCAGGCGGAGCAGGCCGGTCTGGTCATCCGTGACTGGATGGAGGCGGCCGGCATCACAGCGTTCGACCGGTGTTACGTGTCGCCGTACCTGCGCGCCATGGAGACCGCCGGCCTGCTCGACCTGCCGGACGCGGCCTGGCAGCGCGAATCGCTCCTCCGCGAACGGGACTACGGGAACTGGGAGGGGCTGGACAAGCCGCAGGTGCAGGAGCGCTACCCGCGGTCGTCGGAACTGAAGTTGCGCAACAAGTTCCTGTGGCGTCCCGAGTGCGGTGAGAGCATCAGCGATGTCGAACTCCGGGTGCGCGAGATGCTGGCGACCATGGCCCGCGAACTCTCGGGTCGCCGGGTCATCTGCGTCACGCACGAGGACGTGATGTGGACGTTCCGGTACCGCCTCGAGAAGCTCAGCATTCCGAGGTGGCTCGACTTCCAGGAGAACGACGAGCACGACATCGTCAACGGCGGGATCATCCACTTCACCCGTGAGCGGGAGGACGGCACGCTCGATGACCGGTTCCACCGACTGCGGCGGATCGACCCGACCCGTCCGGGTGACGCGACGTGGGAGCTCATCACGCGACCGCTGCTGACATCGGAGGAGCTGCTGGCCGACGTCGCCGAGGTGCCGCCGCTGTCGGAACTCGGCGACGAAGCCTCGCATGGCGCCGCCGATCCGGGCGGGGAGCGATCGTGAGGCGTGTCGATCCCGGGGCGCGGATCTACTCGCCGTGGCTCACCATGCCGTGGGGCGCGGACGCGGTGCGAGAGGCCGTGCACTTCTGTGTGTGGGATCGCCCCTGGGACTGGCGTGATGTGTTCGACATCGGCACGACGGTGTTCCTCAAGTTCCGCGACATGCCGGTGATCGAATGGGAGACACGCATCGTCGAGTTGATCGCCGTACCGTTCGAGTCGGCCGAGGCGTTCCGCGACATGCTCGTTGAACGGTGGGACCGTTCCATCGGCCCGATCCAGGGCGAGTCGCCGGCGCCCGGGTTCGGGATCGCGTGGCGGGCCGAACCGATCCGCCACCTCGAACTGATCCTCCCCGCCGCACCCGACGAGCTCCCGGACTGGTGTGCGGTCGGCGATCTGGACGAGAAGCTCCAGGCGGCGCTCGCCGCGTGACCGACCGGCGTCCGGTCGGTGAAGCGGGGTTCGCTCCGTAGCCTCGACAGTGATGGCCGACCCCACCACCAGCCTCGATCTGGCGACCCTCCAGCCGTACGTCGTCGCCACCGCCGTCGGCCTCGGCATCGGGCTCGAACGGGAGTGGCGCAGTCGGGGTGGAGAACAGGAGTCGGCGGGTGCCCGGACGTTCGGGGTGCTCGGGCTCGCCGGCGCGCTCGCGGCGTCGCTCGATCCGATCGTCGTGGCGGCCGGCGCGCTGCTCGTCGGGGCGCTGCTCACCGCCGGCTACCGCCGCACCGCCAACGCCGATCGCGGGACGACCACCGAGTTCGCGGCGTTCGCCACCTACCTGCTCGGTGCGCTGTGTTGGCAGCAGCAGTCGCTCGCGGTCGGGCTGGGCGTCGTCCTCGTCGTCCTGCTCGCGGCCCGCGGGCCGTTGCACCGCCTCACCCACGAGGTCGTCACCGAGACCGAGGTCAACGACGCCATCCGCTTCTTCGTCGTCGCGTTCGTGATCCTGCCGTTGCTCCCGTCCGACGACCTCGGTCCGTACGGCGTCATCAACCCCCAGCGCATCTGGATGTTCGTCGTGGCGCTGACCGGCATCGGCTGGCTCGGCTACATCGCCACGCGCATCCTGGGGCCGCGCCGCGGCCTGCTGGTCACGGGGTTCGCCGGCGGGTTCGTCTCGGCGACAGCGACGACCGGTGCGATGGGGCGACGCGCCAAGGTGGACCCACCTGCGGCTCGTGGTGCGCTCGGCGGCGCGCTGCTCGCGTCAGCGGCCACCTACCTGCAGCTCGCACTCGTCCTGATCGTCGCCAGTGGGGAACTGCTGGCGCACCTCGCCCCGAGCCTGGCAGTCGGCGTGACGGTGGTGGTCGCGGAGGCCGCCGCGCTCGGGTTCTGGTCCCGCGATCGAGGCCACTCGATCGTCGTTGGTGACGGCACGGGTGGCCCGCCGTCGACAGGTGCGCCACCGACCGGCGAGAACGAACCCGAACCGACCGAGCTTGATGCGACCGAGCCTGATGCGACCGAGCCTGATGCGACCGAGCCCACGTCGACCCGCCCGCAGCG
>CAJBIS010000104.1 GCA_903953195.1 uncultured Actinomycetes bacterium | reverse complement strand
GGCGACCCTTCCACCTCGGTACAAGCAGTCCACTCGGACCGGCGGCCGGTGCGCCGCCGGATCCGACTCGCACGACGTGCCGCCGGCAGCACGTGCGAGCGAGCACAATCGACACATGACCGAACGCGTGGCGATCATCACCGGAGCGAGCCGAGGGATCGGAGCCGCAGTGGCCCGCCGGCTCCGGGCCGACGGCATGCGGGTCGTGCTGGCGGCACGCACCGCCGAGGCGCTCGAGCAGCTCGCCACCGAACTCGGTGGGAGCGATGTCGCACTCGCGGTTCGCACCGATCTGAACGAGCCCGACGACCTCGAACGTCTCGTGAGCGCCACCGTCGACCACTTCGGCCGAGTCGACGTGCTCATCAACAACGCCGGCCTGCTGCCGACGGCGGCCCGTTCGGAACGCATGACACTCGAGGACTGGAACGCCGCGCTGGCCATCAATCTGACCGGACCGTGGTGGTTGGCGAACCGGGCGCACGACGCCATGGTGGCGACGGGCGACGGCGGTGTCGTCGTCAACATCACCAGTACTGCGGCGTCGTACCCGTCGGTCGGGTTCACCGCCTACAACGCGACGAAGGCGGCGCTGTCGATGCTGACGCGCACACTCGCGCTCGAGTGGGCGCGCGACCGGATCCGCGTCGTCGGCGTGGCGCCCGGCAAGGTCGACACGGTCATGGTCGAACCGATCCTCAACTGGGCCGACAAGCAGGGTGTGCCGCTCAACCCGCTCGGCCGGATCGGCCGGCCCGATGAGGTCGCCGCACTGGTGTCGTTCCTGGTGTCCGATGACGCCGCGTTCATCACCGGTTCCATCACCACGATCGACGGCGGCGAACTGCTCGAGCACTGAGCCGAGGTTCGGCGTGCGGCCTGCTGCGGCTCGACGACACCACGCTGTACCGTCACCGCCTGCGGGGCCAGCACCGCAGCGCCGCACCCGAGGAGACACGATGATCGAGCACGCCAGCTGCTACATCGCCGGCGAGTGGTCGGACCCGAGTGACCCGGTCGCGTTCGACGTGATCGACCCGTCCACCGAGCAGCCCGTCGGCACCATCCAGTTGGCCGGCGCGGCCGAGGTCGATCGTGCGGTTGCCGCCGCACGAGCCGCGTTCGCCACGTTCTCCACCACGACCGTCGAGGAGCGGCTCGATCTGCTCCAGCGGATCACCGATGCGTACGCCGAACGAGTCGACGAACTCGCCGAGTTGATCAGCCACGAGATGGGCGCGCCACGATCGCTGGCGGAGTCCGCGCAGGCGCCGGCCGGGCTCGTGCATCTCGCCCGCACGGCGGACGCGCTGCGCGACCTCGACCTGACCCAACGACGGGGCACGAGCGTGCTGCGGCGGGTGCCCATCGGCGTGTGCGGACTGATCACACCGTGGAACTGGCCGGCGAACCAGGTCATGTGCAAGGTCGCTCCGGCGATCGCGGCCGGGTGCACGATGGTCCTCAAACCCAGCGAGTTCACCCCGTTCAGCGCGTGCCTGATCGCCGAGGTGCTCGACTCCGCGGGTGTGCCGCCCGGCGTGTTCAACCTGGTCATCGGGGACGGCCCGACCGTCGGTGCTGCGATCGCCGCACACCCCGACGTGGACATGGTGTCGTTCACCGGCTCGACCGCAGCGGGCATCGCCGTTGCGAAGGCGGCCGCCGACACGGTGAAGCGGGTCAGCCAGGAGCTCGGCGGCAAGTCGGCCAACCTCGTGCTGGCCGACGCCGACCTCGACCGCGCCGTCCGACAGGGCGTGAACGTGTGCATGCGGAACTCCGGGCAGTCGTGCAATGCACCGACTCGGATGCTGGTCCCCCGCGACCGGCTCGCCGAGGTCGAGGAGCTCGCCGCACAGGCCGCTGCCAACCTGGTCGTCGGCCCGTCCGGTGCCGAGGGCACGAACCTCGGCCCGGTCGCCAACCAGCGGCAGTTCGAGCGGGTGCAGGCCATGATCGCCGCCGGCGTCGACGAGGGCGCCACGCTCGTGTGCGGCGGCACCGGCCGACCCGACGGGCTCGAACACGGTTGGTTCGTCAGGCCCACCGTGTTCAGCGGCGTCCGCAACGACATGCGGATTGCGCGCGAGGAGATCTTTGGTCCGGTGCTGACGATCCTGCCGTACGACACCGAGGACGAGGCCGTCGCCATCGCCAACGACACCGAGTACGGCCTGTCCGGCTACGTGCAGGCGGGCACGACCGAACGCGCCGCCGAGATCGGCGCCCGACTCCGCACCGGACAGGTGCACCTGAACGGCGTCGGAGCCGACTTCGCGGTTCCGTTCGGCGGGTTCAAGCGGTCCGGCAACGGTCGCGAGTGGGGACGAGAGGGCATCGAGGAGTTCCTCGAGATCCAGGCACTCATGGGCGTCGAGTGATCCGGGCCACATGACCGTGACCGCCGCTGATCCCGTCATCATCGAGGCCGCGCTCAACGGCGGCAGCTCCAAGCGCCGCAACCCGAACGTGCCGCGGGAACCCGCCGAGATCACCAGCGACGC
>CAJBIS010000103.1 GCA_903953195.1 uncultured Actinomycetes bacterium | reverse complement strand
GTCGCCGGTGCGCAGCCAGCGTGATCCGTCGGATTCGATCACGAAGGCCGCGGCGTCCGCCTCGGGTTGCGCCCAGTAGCCGGGGGTGACCTGGTCGCCGCGCACGAGGATCTCGCCGGTGTGCCCGGTCGGCAGCGCCGTGCCGTCGTCGTCGGCGATCCGCAACTCGACGAGTGGTCCCGGCCGGCCGGCGGCCCGGAGCAGTTCGGGGCGAGTGGTGGCCGCCTGCCGGTGCTCCTCGGGGCCGAGGAACACTGCGTTCCCGGACAGCTCGGTCATGCCGTACCCCTGCGCGAGTCCGACGTCGGGAAGCTCGTGCAGTGATCGCCGCAGCAGGTCGAGCGGCATCGCCGACGCGCCGTACGAGATCTGTCGCAGGCTCGAGAGATCGCAGCGCGCACGCTCCGGGTGGTCGAGCAGCATGGCGAGCATCGTCGGGGCGAGCGACATCATCGTGACCCCCTCGCGCTCGATGGTCCGCATGACGTCGACGGCATCGAACTTCGGGGCGAGCACCACCGTGCGTCGCCGCAGGTGCAGTTGCAGCACGTTGTACGCGGCGACGTGGAAGAGCGGGAACGGGAAGAGGTAGACGTCGTCATCGGCGACGGGCCGCCCGACGGCCGAGTTGAGTGCGGCGGCGATGAGTGAGCGGTGGGTGAGCAGCACGCCCTTGGCCCGGCCCGTGGTCCCGGAGGTCGGGATCAGCCAGGCGACCTCGCGTTCGTCGGCTCGGACCGGTGGGGTCACCTCGTGCTCGAGCAACTCGCTCACCGCACCGGTGCCGTCGAGTCCGCGGTCGTCGAGGTCCCACCATGACTCGACGTTCGGCACTCGATCGGTGACGGCCAGGAGTCGGCTCAGGTGGTCGCCGCTCGCGATGACCGCGCTCGCACCGGTGGACGTCAGCAGTCCGACGAGCTCGGCCTCGGTGTGTCGGGTGTTGCCCATCACCAGCACGGCGCCCGCACGGGGCACGGCGTACAACGCGGCGGCGAACTCGGCCCGGTTGTCGGCCACGATCGCCACGCGCTCACCGGGGTCGACGGCCGCCGCGATGCCTGAGCCCAGCCGTTCCACGGTTTCGGCGAACGCCGTGGCACTCCAGCGCCGAGCCCCGTCGACCACGAGCGTGGTGTCGGGTGCTGCCGCCGCGGCGTGGTCGACGATGTGGTGGAGCAGCACGCCGTGAGACTAGGGACCGCGCCGCGGCGGCGCCGAAGCCACGGCTCCGCTGTCGGTCAGCTGTCGGCCGCCATCCAGTTGCCGTGGAAACCGAAGGGCACCCGGCGGGGGAGTGCCACCGACGCCACGGGGCCGGCCTCGACGTCGCGGGCGTCGAGCACCACGAACTCGCTGGTGCCGTCGGCGAGGTCGGTCACGATGTTGACCAACCAGCCGTCGTCCTCGGCGGTGCCGGACGGATCCGCGGCGAACACCGCTTCGCCCGCGACCTTGGTCGGGCCGTACACGTGCGTGCTGGACGTGTCGCGTTCGAGGTCGAACCAGATCACGCCGTCGAACTCGACGCCGGCCTGGTCCCAGTGGCGGGTGTGGGCCTGCGCGCCGAATCGGTTGGGCAGGCCGGTGCGGGCGTCGTTGATCCGGGGGAAGTCGCCGGTTCGGTCATCGAGCTGACGGTCGGTCACGGTGCCGGCGTCGGTGTCGATCTCCCAGCGCCACAGGTACGGCCGGATCTCGTTGTCCGGGCGTGGATCGTCCCCGAACGCCGTCGGCATGGCGGCGGAGCGGCAGCCGTCGACGACGATCGTTCCGTCGGCCGACTCGTGCGCGTTGAGGAAGTGGAAGACGTAAAACGGGTCGACGTCGAACCACCGCGTGTCGGAGCCCTCGCCGTCGCGGGGCATGATCCCGATGCGGGCGCCGGCGTCGGGCTGCCAGCGGATCGCGCTGCCGCCGGTCATGAGCGCCTCGGCGTCGAACATCGCGGGCAGGTCGAAGAACACGACGTGGTCCGGCGTGACGACGAAGTCGTGCATCATCACCGACCGGTCGATCGGCACGTCGGTGGAGCGGACGAGCGTCCCGTCGGCGGCGACCACGTGGTAGCGGAGGTACGGCGGGAACGGCGAGTACCCGAACATCAGCATCTCGCCGGTCGTCGGATCCCAGCGCGGGTGCGCGGTCATGGCGCCCTGCAGCGCGCCCGAGAAGTCGTACTCGCCGACCGTGTCGAGTTCGGCGGTCACCTCGGTCGGGTGTGCACCCTCCATCAGCGCCAGGTAGCGGCCGGCGTGACGGACGATGTTGGTGTTCGCGGTGTTCTTGTAGAGCCCTCCGGCCTCGAGCGCGTCGGGCGGCGGCATCGTGAACTCGGCGAGTCCGCCGTAGACGGAGTGTCCGACGGACCGTTCGTGGCGCAGTCCGCGCGAGTCGACCCATCGGTTGCGGTACTCGACGCCGCCCTCACCGTCGAGGTACACGCCGTGCAGCATGCCGTCGCCGTCGAACACGTGGTAGCGACCGCCCGGCGGGAAGTACGGGTTGGGACCGTTGCGGACGAATGCGCCTCGGAGTCCGGCCGGCAGTTCGCCGGTGACGGGCAGTTCGACGTCGTGCCGCTCGTCGTGGATCGGCGCGTACTGGCCCGTGAGGTAGTCGTCGGTGACGCCCGTGAATGCGGCGGCGAGGTCGTGCTCGGGCTCGAGAACGGTCATACGTGGATCCCCCTGGTCGTTCGTGCGGGCGGTCCGACCCGACGACGAGGTGCGTGCCGGGCGTGATCCGCTGCGGGCCGAAGCATAGGCGCCTTGGCCTAACGGTGTTCAGCAACCCGGCGGCGGGTCACTCGTCGATGCCGACCGGTGCGCCGTCCACGATCTGGTCGAGGTACTCCGAGAGGCCGTGGCCGGTGGTGGCCTCGGCGTCGGTGCCGAGGGCGACGTCGAGCGTCCAGCGGGTCATGCCCTCGGAGATCCGGGTGACCCGGCCGTCCCGACGGTTGCGGAGCGGAATGAGGTTGATCACGTCGCCGGTGAGCTCGCGGATGACCGGTCCCTCGGCGGTCGCGGTGGTGAACGTGGCGTGGACCCGGTGGTGGTAGGCGTCGTCCCCGGACCAGTCGGTTCGCACGCGGGCGTCGGTGACGGCGAGCAGGTCGGTGCCGTCCCACACGAAGCCACCGCGTGTGCCGGGACCGTCCTGCCGGGCGACCCGGCTCAGCATCATCCCGGTGCCGTCGCTCATGTTGACCGTGAGCCATCGGTAGAACCACGGCGCCTGCCAGGTGCGTGGCCCCCAGGAGTGGTCGCGCAGGCCCCGCCCGTCGACCTGCCAGGTGTCGTCACCGACCCGGATGGTGCCGCGTGCGACGACGAGCTGTTCGTAGTGGCCGCGGGCGAACTCCTCACCGGGGCGTTCGTGGCGCTCCTCGGGTTCGCCGCCGAACGGGGTCGACGCGCCCAGGTACGTCAGGTCGACCTCGGCCTCGGCATACGGGTTGTCCCGGAACGCCTGTCGGGGCTCGGCCATCTCGAGTGGCTCGTCGAGCAGCACGACCTGTCCGCGGTAGCTGACGCGCAGCTCCTCGAACGGCGTGACGACCTCGAAGTGGGCGCCGCCGGCGTCGAAGCGTTCGTTCCCGTCGATCTCGGGGCGCTGGAACATGAACCCGACCCGCCCGTCGGGCAGGTACAGGCACACGGTCATCTCGGCGTGACCCTCGTTGGGTCGGTTGCCGATCCGCACGAATCCGCCGACCCGTTGCTCCGGGTCGAAGCAGTTGAAGTACATCGACTCGTTGAAGGTCGGCTCGGGTCCCGGGTGCATGTACTCGTCGTCGGGTTCCAGTCGGATCCTCACGTCGTGCTCCCTCGTGGGTCATCGGATGCGGTGTGCCGCACGCCAACCTAGGTCTGATCGCCGAGCGCGAGGGCGGTGCGCAGGTGATCGACCAGATCGGCGACGCTCGTGTGGGCGTTGAGCCCGCTCGGGTTCGGCATCACATGGACCGGTCGGCCGCCGAGTGTGCGGTCCTGTGTGCCGACCCGCGCGGTCCGGTCGCCGGTCGCCGCCCGCCAGCCGGTGATGCCGAGCACACACACCGCGCCGGGCTGCAGCCACCGGCACAGCGCGTCGAGGCGGTCGAGTCCCCGGACGAATTCGCGGGTGTCGAGCTCGTCGGCGCGTGCCGTGGCCCGCTTGACGAGATCGGTCATCCCAACCGCACCGTCGCGCAGCAGCGCGACGGGATCGCGATCGACGGTGGCCAGCCCGGACTCCAGCAGCGCCGGCCAGGCGCGGTTCCCGGGCCGGGCGAACCCGACGCCGACATCAGCCGCGTGGACGGACGGGTTGAGCCCGACGAGCAGCAGTCGCATGCCGGCTCCGACCGTGTCGGCGAGGGTGCGGGCGCGCCGCAGCGTCATGCCGTGGAACGTGACGCCGTCGGACTCGGGGCGGCGGACCCAGTCGCGCACCTCGAAGCCCGCGCCCTCGACGACATGGCCGAGCAGGTCGTCGGGCCAGTGCGAGAACGATCGACCGGCGAAGTCGTCGTCCGCCCACGCCGCATGGTCCTCGTCGCCGCTGAACACACCGATGAACGCCGGCGCACCCACGCGCAGGCTGCGGTGCAGATCCCACCACGCCATCGGCATGGCTCGTCGGTCCAGGTGGACGTAGCTCTTGTTGGCCCACGCCGCGCCCAGTCCGCCCCGACGGAACGGCAACTCGCGCAGATCCGCCTGCGCTCGAGGTGCATCGTCGGCGTACTTCGGCGTGAGCGCCAACATGGCGGCGGCGGCATCGACGGCGAATGTTCCCGGCGGGAGGTCAGGCAGGTGCCAGCCCGGACCGCAGCCCAGATCGACCACGGGCCGGTCGTCCGGGCCGAGCGACCCGGTGAACCCGGCGACCTCGTCGAGGCGGGGCGAGCGCAGCTCCTCCCACTCCGGACCGCGGGCCTCGTAGACGTCGACGGTGGCGCGATGTGGATCGGGCTCGCCCGGTCGAGACGTCATCGTCCGTCGAGGCCCGCCTGCATCCGGCGCATCGCCCGCAGCCAGCGCTCTCGCTCGCCGGCCCGGGCCTGTTCGTATCCGGCCACCTCCTCGTGCGGCAGGATCAGGAACCGTTCGTCGGCGACGGCCGCGGCGACGACATCGGCGACCGTCTCCGGCTCGAGGATGCGCTGGGCCTTGACGACCTCGGTGGCGAGCGCACCATCGGCGTCACCGAACAGCAGTGGGGTGTTGACGCCCTGCGGGCAGAGGCACGACACCGTGATGCCCCGGTCGCCGTACGTGATCGACAGCCACTCCGCGAGCGCCACGGCGGCATGTTTGGTGACGCTGTACGGCGCGTCGCCGAGGTTCGTGAGCAACCCCGCCGCGGACGCGGTGGTCAGCAGGTAGCCCCGACCTCGGTCCAGCCAGGCCGGCAGCAGTGCGCGCGCCGCGATCACGTGCGCGTGCACGTTGATCTGCCACATCGACTCCCACACGCGATCGTCGGCGTCGATGCCTGCGGCCGACCCGATGCCGGCGTTGGCACAGAACAGATCGATCTCGCCGTGATCGGCCCGCGTCCGGGCGATCAGGTCCTCGGTCTGCTCGGCGTCGGCGACGTCGAGTGTCACGGCGGTCGCTCCGATGCCGGTCTCGGTGAGGGCCGCCACCGTGGCCTCGGCACCTGCTGCGTCGCGGTCCACGACGACGATGTGGCGCGGCCGCTCGGCGGCGAAGCGCCGACACATGGCGGCACCGATCCCGCTGCCTCCCCCGGTGACGACGATGACGGTCTCGTTCAGTTCCACGTCGGCACCGTAGGTCAGGCGCCGCGGGCGGCGCGCAGGGTCTCGACGATCGTCGCGGCCCGGTCCTCACCCCACGGGAGCGGCATGATCACCGGCACGTCGACGCCGCCGGCCCGGTACTCGGCGACGGCTGCGGCCACGCGGTCGGCGTCGCCGCAGATGTTGATGGCGTCGACCATCCGGTCCGACATCGCGGCGACCGCACCGTCGCGATCCTTGCGCTCGCGCGCCGTGCGGAGTGCGTCGACCTCGTCGCCGAAGCCGGCCCGGGCGAATGCTCGGGCGTACGCCGGCACGACGGCATAGGAGAACAGATCCTTGCGTGCCGCCGGTCGCGCGGCATCGGTGTCACAGGCGCCGACGTGCACGTACGCGTACACGGTGCACGACCCGTCCGGTCGGCCCGCCGCGGCCTCGCCGGCACGCACCTGCTCGACGCACCACGGCACGGCCGATGCCGGGAGGTAGTTGAGGAGCACGCCGTCGGCGTGGGTGCCGGCGAGCCGCAGCATGCGCTCGTTCAGCGCCCCGAGCACCAGCTTCGGTCGTCGATCGCCCAGCCGGACACCGAGCCGGAACCCGGACACGTCGTGGAACTCACCGTGATGGTCCACGACCTCGCCGCTCAGGCACCCCCGCACGAGTTCCAGGTACTCGCGCATGCGGGCGACGGGTTGCTCGCCGTACTCCGCGCCATGCCATCGGCCGACCACCACCGGTGAGGAGATGCCGACGCCCAGAAGCACGTCGACGTCGCCGGCGACCTGCTGCAGCGTCGCGGCACCCATGGCCGCCAGCATCGGGGTGCGGAGCTGGGCGGCGAGCACACCCGTGCCGAGGTCGAGCCCACCGACCGCATCGGCGACGTGGGTGAGTGTGGCGAAGGCCTCGAACCCCACGGTCTCGGCGGTCCAGAAGGAGCCGTACCCCAGGTCCTTGGCCTCGCCGGCCATCTGGACGGCGGCGGGCAGTCCCAGCGACTGGAAGCTGGCGAAGGTCACGCCGATGGGGGCGGCGGGATCTGCGGTCCGGGACGATGTGGTGCCGTCGGTCATCCGGTCACGCTACGCGGCCGGGCCTGTGAACTCTGCATGAAACGGCCGAAACCGACGTGGCACTGTCCCACCACGGCGGTACGGTGTACCCACGCCGGGCGAGCGGGACGAACTGACTCAGTCATTCGTTCAACGATTCCGACGAAGTGCCAGTTCACGCGATGCGAGGAGGAGCCATGACCGAGGTCCAGGATCTGCAGAGTGATGAGTCCATCCGCACGGCCATGCAGCTGATTGATCGCGGGCTCGGGGACATCTCCGAGCGGCAGCTGGTGTCCACGTCCGAGGTCGCCGACCTCCTGCTCGATGTGCGTTCGGTGCTGGCCAAGCTCGACGCCGAGGTGCACATCAACTGACGCCGGCAGCTCCGAGCAGGTCGCGGTAGGCCTGTTCGATGTCGGCCAGCAGCTGGTCCGGGTCGCTGACAGCGGCTGGATCGACCACGAGGCCCATGCACATGGAACCTCGGTAGGACATCGTCGTGAGGTTGAACGCCGTCCCCGCCAAGGGTCCGATCGGATAGTTCGACTCGATGAGCGCGCCACCCATGTAGAGGTCGAACGGCGCCGCCTTCACGTTGGAGCACACGAAGTCGACGGAACCGGCCATGTGTTGGCCGGCCCGGACGACGGCGATCGAGGGCAACAGTGTGAGCCACGAGGCCATCGTCTCGACCGAACCGAGGGCCCGCTCACCCTTCACATCGGACAACGTGGCGTGGATCACGGCGACCCGTTCGTCCGGGGACATCTCGCCGGTGGGAACGAGCGTCTGGCTGGGAGCGAACGCGTTGCCGCCGACCGAACGATCGTGACGGGTGCTGATCGGGATCGACACCCGCAGCAGGTCGACCGGCGCTCCGGCCCGGCGGTGGTACTCGCCTGCGGCGGCGGCCGCGCCGGCGACGAAGACGTCGTTGATGCTGGCGCCGAGCGCGTGGGCGGCCTCGCGCATCTGCTCGAGTGGGACGTCGGTGGTGCCGAACCACCGCTCGAGCGATCGGTCCCGCCACAGCGTTGACCGGCGAGGATCGACGCCGACCTGGCGTGCTGCCGACGCGAGCGTGCGGGCCACGTCCGCACTGCGCTGAGGCAGCTCCTGCGGGTGACGTGCAGCGTCACCGAGGTTGCTGAGCGCACCGCCGACGAGCTCGACCGGCTGACGCACCGAGGTCAACGCCGCACCACCGGCGCGGCCCATCCAGTTCGTCGCGGCGGCCTCGACGTCGTCCGCGGTGATGCCGTCGGACTCGCCGCCGGTGTCCGGAGCGGCACCCGAGTCCGGATCCGGCCGACGTGGCGGATCGCGCTCGAGGTCCAGGAACTGCACCGACAGACGGATCCCGCCCTCACCGTCGGTGATGGTGTGGTGGAGGCGCTGCAGCATGGCCGCGCGACCGCCGCTGCGACCCTCGATCACGACGAACTCCCACAACGGGCGGGTGCGGTCGAAGGGGTGGCGGCACAACGTGGCCACGAGCTCCAGCAGGTCGGCCTCCGTCGCGTCGCCGCCCAGGTCGATCCAGCGGAGGTGGCGATCGAGGTCGAAGTCGGGGTCGTCCTGCCATTCCGGTGCGGCGAACCCGCCGGGCGGCACGACGACGCACTGCCGCAGCCGGGGGACGGCGGCGCAGGTGCGTTCCATGCGTGCCCTGAGCACGGCACGGTCGGGTGGGACGTCGAGCGTGGTCAGGTTCGCGAACGCCGATGACAGTTGCGGGTCGCGTTCGAGCTCCCACATGACCGACTCGAATGCGCTCATCCGCTGGTCGTCGCTCACAGCGAGAGGGTACCGGCTCGACCGCGTGAACCGCCGCCCGCTGGACGGTCAGCGACGCGGTGGCCAGATGGCGAGCGCGATGCGTGCCGCTGAGGTGCCGACGCCGAGTCCTCCGGCGACATCGCTCGCGTGGTGTGCGCCGACGTGGACGCGGCTCCACGCCACGCCGAGTGCGAGGGCCCACCAGATGGGCCCGCCACCGACATCGGCGCTGAGCATGGTCGCCGCACACGAACCGGCTGACGCGTGCCCGCTCGGGAAGCTCGACGTGAGCGGCGTACGCAGATCGTGCGGGTGTGCCTCGACAACCGCTGGTCGACAGCGGCCGAAACGGGATTTCACGAGACCGTTCACGACGACCTGTTCGGTCACGAGCACCGCGCTGCGGCGCACGGCATTGCGCCGTCGCGCCCGCCGTCGTTGATCGGCGCCCGCACCGCGGCCACCGATGAGCGCCGCTCCGACGGTGGCGTCGATCAGGTTGATGCCGTGCCAGAGGGCGCTGTGGTTCCCGGCCTGAGAGAGCGCGTAGAAGATCCGATCGAGGCGAGGGTTGCCGCGGCCGATCCCGGCGACGGCCTCACCGATGCGGTCGACGGCGCCGACCGCAGGGTGGTCAAAGGCTTCGGCCGCGCTCACGACCGCGCCGCATCTCCTGCGGCCGCGGCGAGCGCCGGGTCGCCGCCGAAGGACGGGCAGAACTCCTTGAACGAGCACCACGAGCACAGCGGACCCGGGTGCGGGCGGAAGTCCTCGGTGTCGCAGGCCCGCTCGATGGCCGACCACACGGCCTGCACCTTGCGCTCGACGCCGCGGTTGGACTGCTCCGACGTGGTGGTGGTGATGATCTGCGGCTGGTTGCCCAGATAGATCAGCTGCACCTTGGACGGCCGGCGACCCAGCACCTGCTCGCACAGCATCGAGTAGAAGTGCACGCCTCCGAGCCGTGAGCCCTCCTGGCCCTTGGACGGGGCCCGGCCCGTCTTGTAGTCGGTGACCACGAGCTCGCCATCGGCATCGAGTTCGAGTCGGTCGATGATGCCCCGCACGGTCAGGGAGCCGAGTTCGGCCGTCAGCATCAGTTCGAGTCCGATCGGCCGGATGGCGGTCGGATCCTCGAGCGTGAAGTAGCGCTCGACCATCTTGCTCGTGTCGGAGCGGAACGATGCCACGCCGGCCTCGTCGAGTTGCAGGCCGATGTAGTCGGCGTCGTCAGCCATCTCGGCGAGTGCCACCTGGAGACACTCCTGGCCCCGCTCCGGTGTGCGTCGATCGGGTTCGTCGACGAACAGGAGCTCGAGCGCCCGGTGCACGGTCGTGCCCTTGACCGCCGGCGCCGACGGCTCCTCGGGCAGGCGGTCGATGGACGAGAACCGGAACGCGAGGGCGCACGAGGTGAAGCTCGAGACCTTCGACGGCGACAGGGTGCTGGGGAGCGGCAGTGCCATGGGCGCAGATGCTACGACCCGGCTGCGACACCGGTGACGCCGCGGATGGACGCAGCGGTGTCGTCGAGGTCGGCGAGG
>CAJBIS010000102.1 GCA_903953195.1 uncultured Actinomycetes bacterium | reverse complement strand
TTGACGATCAGGGTCCAACCGTTGTTCTCGCCACCGACGAGCCAGCTCGCCGGGGCCCGCACGTCGTCGTAGTACGTGGCGTTGATGTCGTGCGTCGAAAGCAGGTGGAGCGGCTCGACCGTGATCCCCGGCGACTTCATGTCGACGATGATCATCGAGATGCCCTTGTGCTTCGGCGCGTCCTGGTCGGTGCGCACCGCGAGCCAGCAGTAGTCGGCGTCCGACGCGAGCGACGTCCACATCTTCTGGCCGTTGATGATGTACTCGTCGCCGTCACGGACCGCCTTGGTGCGCAGCGACGCCAGGTCGGTGCCCGCCTCGGGCTCCGAGTAGCCGATGCAGAAGTGCAGGTCGCCGGCGAGGATCTTCGGGAGGAAGAAGTCCTTCTGCTCGTCGGTGCCGAACTCCATGATCGTGGGGCCGACGGTGTTGATCGTCAGCATCGGCACCGGGGCGCCGAGCCGCATCGACTCGTCGAAGAAGATGAACTGCTCGAGCTGACTGCGGCCCTGGCCGCCGTACTCCTTCGGCCAGCCGATGCCGAGCCAGCCGTCGGCGGCCATCTGCTTCACGATCTGACGGGTCACGGGTCCGACGCCGTGCTCCTGGTGCAGGTCCTCGCGGATCTGGTCGGTGAGCAAGCCGTCGTAGTACTCGCGGAGCTCGTCGCGGAGTGCCTGCTGCTCATCGGTGTAGGCGATGTGCACGTCGTCCCCCTGTCTGGAGTGGCTCCGCGCGCCGGAGCCCGCCGAACTGTAACGCGTTCTACCGGGTGGCCGACCAGCCACCCCGTCGCCCCTACGGTGTGCGCCGTGGCGGACGTCGACCTGGTCATCGTCGGGAGCGGTTCCGGCAACTCGATCCTCACTCCGGACCTCGACGACTGGACGGTGGTCATCGCGGAGCGGGGCACGTTCGGCGGCACCTGTCTCAACGCCGGATGCATCCCCTCGAAGATGCTCGTCCTCCCGGCCGACCGGGTCGTCGAGGCCGCCGAGTCCGCCCGTCTCGGTGTCACGTTCGACGCCCCGACCGTCGACTGGCCCGCCATCCGGGACCGGCTGTTCGCTCGGATCGACCCGATCTCGGCGGGTGGCCTCGAGTACCGCAAGGGGCTCGACCGGGTGCGGGTGATCGAGGGTGAGGCCCGGTTCGTCGGCGAACGGCGACTGCGCATCGGCGACGACGAGGTCAGCGCCGAGCAGGTGGTGATCGCCGCCGGCGCCCGCCCGTACGTGCCGCCGGTCCCCGGCCTGGCCGACGTCCCCTTCCACACGTCGGACACCATCATGCGGATCGACACGCTCCCCGAGCACCTGGTGATCCTCGGCGGGGGCTACATCGCCGCCGAGCTCGGTCATGTCTTCGCCGCCCTCGGCAGCCGCGTCAGCATCGTGCACCGGGGTGACCGCCTGCTGCGTCACGAGGACGACGACGTCTCGGCCCGCTTCACCGAGGCGTTCGGTCGTCATGCGTTCCTGCACCTCAACGCCGACCCCGAACGGATCGCGTACACCGGCGGCGAGTTCACGGTCACGCTCGATGATCACGAGCTCCAGGCGGACGCGCTGCTGGTCGCCACCGGACGGATCCCGAACGGCGACCAACTCGACGTCGAGCTCGCCGGCGTGGCTCGCTCCCCCGCCGGCTACGTGCTGACCGACGACGAACTCCGCACCAGCGCACCGGGCGTCTGGGCCATCGGCGACGTCCGCAACCCACTCCAGTTGAAGCACCTCGCCAACCACGAGGCCGAAGTGGTCGCCCACAACCTCGTGCACCCGGAGTCGCTCCGCAGCATCGACGAGCGCGTCGTGCCGCACGCGGTGTTCTCCCACCCCCAGGTCGGATCGGTCGGTCGGCGTGAGGTCGAACTGCGAGCGGCGGGCGTGCCGTACCGGGTGGGGCGACGCGACTACGGCGGCGTCGCCTACGGCTGGGCCCTCGAGGACGAGGTCGGCTTCGCGAAGGTGCTCATCGATCCGGACACCCGCCAGATCCTCGGTGGGCATGTCATCGGTGCACAGGCCGCGACCCTCGTGCAGCAGCTGGTGCAGGCCATGCAGTTCGAGATCCCCGCTGATCGGCTCGCCCGCGAGCAGATCTGGTGCCACCCGGCGCTCAGCGAGGTCGTGGAGAACGCGCTGCTCGACGCCCTCGACTGAGACGAACTCAGCGTTCGGCGAGCCAGGCGTCGCCGAGTGCGTCGAACGCCGACTCCCAGCCGACGAGCCGATGGCCGAGGACCGCCTCGAGCGCCGAGGTGTCGACCGTGACACCACCGATCGTGTCGGTGGTCTCCTCGAAGGTCACCGGGAGCGAGCACCGCTCCCCCAGCCGCTCGCACCACTGCTCGAGCGAGACCTGCTCGGAGCCCGCCCAGTTGAGCGTCGTCACGTCGTCCGACGCCGCATCGAGGAGCGGCATGACCGTGTCGGCGATCTGGTCGAGCGAGATCGGATTGAACAGGTTCGGCCGCTCCGGGAACACCGGGATCGCCATGCCGGCGTCCATCATCGCGAGGTGGAACGCCGGCCACCCTCGGGGGGTGCCGTCAGGTCCGACGCCGAAGGGCACGTTCAGCCGGGCGATCGTCGTCGGGATGCCCAGGTGGCGCGACATCGTGCGGACGACCGACTCCGCCGCGATCTTGCTGATCGAGTACGTCGGCATGATCGCCGCGTGGTTGTCGCCGAGCGGGGCGCGCTCATCGAGAACCGTGGCTCCGGCCGGCCGGTAGAC
>CAJBIS010000101.1 GCA_903953195.1 uncultured Actinomycetes bacterium | reverse complement strand
CGCATTCAACGTGACCACCATCAACGCCTTGGTGATGACGTGGACGGCCCCGCAGCAGATCGTGCGGGTCTGGCTGCCCGATGTCTACGGATCGGTGTGCTTCCTGATCGCGAGTGCCCTCGCGTTCGCCGAGGTGGCTTCGACCATCGGAACACTGCGACCCGGCCGCGTGTCGTGGTGGGTGGTGGCCCTCAACCTGCTGGGTTCGATCTGGTTCGGGATCGCTGCGGTCGCGTCGTTCGTGTTTCCCGCCACCGGCGAGATGGTCCGACTGCGCGCCGACAATGTGGGCACGTCGCTCGGCGGCATCTGCTTCCTGGCCGCCGCGGTGCTGCTGGTCCCCGAGGCCCGCTGGCGCCGCCGCGGTGACGTTGCGCTGGCCGGGGAGTCCACCCGCTCGTAACCTGACGTCCATGTCGGGTTCACGGGGTCGGATCGGTCGGATCGCTGCGATGGTGCTGGCGATCTCGTCACTCTGGGCGTTCGGCGCCGGTTGCACGAATCCGCCCGGGAGCGGCGGGGCGCCGGCCACGACCACGCTCGTCCCGTTACCGGCGCCGCCCGGTGAGTTCTCGCTGCTCAGCTACAACGTGGCCGCACTCCCGCAGGAGATCTCGAAGGAACAACCGGGGCTGCACCTTCCGCTCATCAGCCCACGGTTGAACGCCTACGACGTGGTGCTCACCCAGGAGAACTTCGACTGGTGGCAGCCGCTCCTCGGCGGCCTCGACTTCGTGAACTATGCGGCGCGGCTCCGCAAGGACGTCACCCATCCGTACCGGTCCGGTCAGCATCCGGGTCCGGTCGCCGTCGGTCTCGACGTGGGGGCCAGGACGCCGCTCGTCGGCGACGGGCTCGGCATGCTGTCGCGGTACCCGTTCTCGGAGCCGGTCCGTGTGCCGTGGACCGGGTGCTTCGGTGGGATCCTGCCCGATGGTGGCGCCGCCGACTGTCTGGCGATGAAGGGTTTCTCGATGGCCCGCATGACGCTCGCTGACGGGCTGACCGTCGACGTCTACGACTTGCACGGCGAAGCCGGCAACACCGTCACCGACCAGCGACTGCAGGAGGCGGACTACCTCCAGCTCGCAGCGTTCATCAACACCAACAGCGCCGGACGCGCCGTGGTGCTCGCCGGCGACACGAACCTGCACATCACCGGAGCGGTGCCCGAGGCGTACGGCGACGGCGACCAGCTCATCTGGGAGGGCTTCCTCGCAGCCACCGGTCTGCGCGACACGTGCGCCGAGCTGTCGTGCCCGTTCCGCTCGTCGATCGACAAGGCCGCGTTCCGCAGTGGTGGCGGCGTGGATCTGGCCCCGCTGAGTCAGACGTACCCACGGTCCGACTTCCTCGGACCGGCCGGCGAGGACCTGAGCGACCACCTGCCGCTCGCGGTGCGCTTCGCGTGGAGCGCCACCGGCTGAACGGACCCTGCACCGGACGCGCTCTCGGGTGGGTCCGGTCGGACCCACCCGAGAGGTGCACGTCGCTGAGTCCACGAGGGGAGAGGGGCGGAGGCACAGCGCGCACGATCTGTGAGCGGATGACCCGGACGACCTCCAGAGAGGCCGCCCGGGCCGGACTCGCTCTCAGAGGGATTCATCGTGCAGGCCCGCGCGCGATTGAGGGCTCGTCGCCAGTCGTCGCCAGTCGTCGCCGTCCGGCGCTCGGTGCGCGCCGGAGTGCCACCTACGACTCGTGCCGCGATCGAGGAATGGTCACCGGGGGTTCACTCGCTCGACCGCTGCCGTTCAGGCCGGTTTCCTACGTTGCCGAACGACTGGGTCTGTCTCGGCCCGGCGCACGGGAGATGGCGCGGATGCGCAGAACGCGAAGCACGACGGTGATGCAGCGGGCGGTTGCCGTCGTCGCGGTCGGCATCATGTCGGTGCTCGTCACCGCATCCGGTGCCGGTGCCGCATCGGCCCAGTCACCGCCGTCGCCCTCGGTGTCGACCCCGGCGGCGATCACCACCTCGTTCACCCCCGGTCCGGCCGCACCGGGTTGCACGGCCTTCCCCCTCGAGGTGACCCACTCGGCCGGCAGCACGCCGCAGGAGTTCCGGATCCGCATCACGCTGGCGCGACGGCTGTGCGATCCAGCGGGCGCGACCGCTGCCGTCTACACCATGCCCAGCTACTCGACCGCCTGGCCGCAGACCCTCGGCGAGCGCCGCGTGGTCACGCTGCAGGAACCGGGCACGTACGTCGTCGCCTTCACCAAGGGTTGCGCCGCGCAGCAGTTCGACCTGATCGCCGGCACGGCGGCGTCGGTCACCCCGCCGGTGATCTCGCCGACCGGGACCTGGCACGGGCCGTTGCTCTTCCCGTTCGATCTGTCCACCTCGTTGCAGTGGCGCGGCTGCGGGCCGGACCCGGTGATCCCCGAGTTCCCGGCACCGGCGCTGGCGCTCGGGCTCGGAGCGGTCGCTGCGGGCGGCGCCGTGTGGTGGCGCCGCCGTCGCACCGTCGCCGGATCGGTCGCGTGAGCCGGTTCGGCCGCGTCGGCATCGCCGCGGCAACCGTGTTCGCCGGGGTGCTCGGCGGCGGCGGACCGGTCTCGGCGTCCGGCCCGATCACCGTCACTCCCAATCCGGTCCCCGTGGCGAACAACTCCTACACCGAGGTGCAGGTGAGCTGGACGGGGCAGGCTGCCGGCAAGCTCGTGTTCGCGAGCGTGTGCGTGAAGTCGACCAAGGACCCGGACTTCCAGGTCGGCCTCCACTGCTCACCGCTCGCGCAGGTGGAGACCAACGGCACCGGAGACGGCAACGGCAGCGCACTGCTGCCGGTGTTCCGCGGTCAGGAGCCGACCACCGACCTGCCGTGGGGGTGCTTCGCCGCCGGCGACCCCGTGCCCGCCGGTGTGCTCGGTGCCACGTCGTGTTTCGTTCGGGTCACCAACGATCTGGTGTTGAACAGCGACGACGCCGTCGAGGTTGCGGTCTCGGTCACCGGAGCCGGCAATCCTGTCGACCGGGGCGTCCTCGGTGCCCCCGTCGCCCCGCCGGTCGCTGCGCCCGCGCCCGCCGTGGTCGCCGATGCGAGCGCTGCGGCGCCCCCGGACGGCGTGCCGATCCGCTTCGCCGGCTGACGACGCACCGTCGGGGCCCGGCGTCAAGCGTTTCGGCCGGGTCGAATCACCCAACGGGCGCTCGCGCGTCACCTGAGGTTCACCTGACCGCGCCGCAGCGTTGGCCGAGCGGACGACACGGGGCAAGGTCCACCCGCCACACTCGGACCCGTGGCGGTGACCATGCCGGACGCCCCGGCCCCCGACGCAGCGGCGCTCGACGACGTCCCGCGCCCGATCGTCCAGTCCCGCACCTTCGGCGACCGGGTGTTCCGTGGCATCTCGGCGGGCGCGGCGGCGACCTGCCTGCTGATCATGTTCACCACCGGGGTCTTCCTGACCTGGAAGGCGCTGCCGGCGATCACGGCCACCGGGCCGACCGAGTTCCTCACCGGTGACACCTGGCAGCCCGACGACGAGGCCTTCGGTGTCGGTGGTCTGCTCGTCAACACGATCATGATCGCCCTGACCGCGCTCGTCATCGGCGTGCCGATCGCGCTCGGCCTCGCGCTGTTCATCAACGAGTACTCGCCGGCGAGGATGCGTCCGTATCTGACCGGCGGCGTCGACCTGCTCGCGGCGATCCCGAGTCTGATCTTCGGCATGTGGGGCCTGTACGCGCTGTCGGAGCCGTTGAGTGGTGTGGCCGAGTGGATGGCGAGCCATCTGAACGCCATCCCGATCTTCCGACTCACCGAACCCGATGTGTCGCTCACCCGCTCGACGTTCATCGCCGGGTTCGTCGTGGCGATCATGATCACGCCGGTCATCACCTCGGTCAGCCGCGACGTGATGGCGCAGGTGCCGCGCGTCCAGTGCGAGGGCGCGCTCGGTCTGGGTGGCAGCCGCTGGGGCATGATCCGCGACGTCGTCCTGCCGTTCGGCAAGAGCGGGATCGTCGGCTCGGTGCTGCTCGGTTTCGGCCGGGCGCTCGGCGAGACGATCGCGGTGGTACTCGTGATCGACCTGGTGTTCCAGCCGAACCTGAACATCCTGGAGCAGGGGAGCGGGTCCATCTCGGCGTTGATCGCCACCAAGTTCGGCGAGGCCCAGGGGCTGGAGATCAACGGGCTCATCGCCGCCGGACTGGCGTTGTTCATCATGACGTTGATCGTGAACCTGATCGCCCGCGCCATCGTGAACCGATCGAAGCTGACGGGCTGAGTCGTGACCGTCGAACTCGAACGCACCGACACCCTCTGGATCGACGAGTCCGACGACGTCGACGATGTCCACGGGATCGCCGACCCCGTCGTCGAGCCGCCGGCATTCGTCGACCCGGAGCCGCCGGCGGTCGACCCCGACGTGCCGTTCCGTCCGTCGTCGTTCGGTCCGTCGGATCGTCTCGAGATGGTCCTGTCGGCGGTGTCGGCGCTGGCGTTCGCGTGGGCGCTGTGCCTGGTCATGGACTGGTCGCACCCGCTGACGTTCACCATCTGGGCGATCATCTGGTTCGTCGTCGGCATCTACGTCACGGCGCGAGCCCGGACGTCCAAGGTCGTCGCCATGGACCGACTGGTGACCACGCTCATCTGGCTGAGCGGCGCGTTCGCGGTGGCCGTGCTGGGCTGGATGATCGTCTTCGTGCTCATCGAGGGCATCGGCGGGCTGGTCGACGACCTGCCACCGGGCGAGTGGGTCGCGCGCCTCGTTGCGGTGGGCCTCATGATCGCCCTCGCCGTCGTCGTTCGCTGGCGCGTCGGTCGGCGCGAGGCCGCCGGCACCGGCACCGCCGTCACCCGACTGCTGCCCAAGGTTGTGGGGTCCGCGTGTGCGGTCGGAGCGCTCGTCGTGCTCCTGCCGGTGATCAACACCGAGTTCTTCACCAGCGACATCGCCGAGGTCGGACCGCTCGACGAGGGCGGCGGGATCTACCACGCGCTCATCGGCACGCTCGAGCAGATCACCATCGCCACGGTCATCTCGGTGCCGATCGCGATCCTGACCGCCATCTACCTCCACGAGATCAAGGGACGACTCGCCGTCCCGGTGCGCTTCATCGTCGACGCGATGAGCGGGCTGCCGTCGATCGTCGCCGGTCTCATCGTGTTCACCGTGTGGGTGAACGCCGGCCAGGGGTTCTCGGGTGCGTCCGCAGGTGTGGCGCTGGCCATCATCATGATCCCGATCGTCACCCGGACCGCCGAGGAGATCCTGCGCACGATCGACAACGGGCTGCGTGAGTCCGCGCTGGCGCTCGGTGCGCCGCAGTGGCGCAGTGTGGTCCAGGTCGTGCTGCCCACCGCCCGGGCGGGTCTGATCACCGCGTCCATCCTCGGTGTGGCCCGCGCCATCGGCGAGACCGCGCCGGTGCTGCTCACCGCGTTCGGCAGCGCGGTGACGAACTACAACCCGTTCTCGGCGCCGCAGGCCGACCTCCCGCTGTTCATCTGGGGTCTGCTCCGCGAACCCAACGAGGCGCAGATCGCCCGGGCCTGGTCGGCCGCGGTGGTGCTGCTGCTGCTCGTGCTCGTGCTGTTCATCACCGCCCGCGTCATCGGTGAACGCGGCGCCCGGAAGCGAACTGGAAGGTGACCGTGAACGCCCCGACTCCACCACCTCCTCCTCCACCACCACCCCCGCCGTACTCGCCGCCGCCGGTTCCGCCCGTCGTCGATCTCACCGCGCCGTCACCGGTCGCGCCGTCGCCCGTCGAGACCTGGGGTGAGATCCCCGAGGTCACGCCGCCGGTCGCGCCGCCGGTGGACGAGGTCTCCGTGTACACCGCATCGTCCACGTGGACCGATGCTCCGCCCGTCGCCGCGCCCGTCGAGCCGGCCGTCGATCACACCGTGCCGTCGCACTGGGCCGACGCCGCGCCGGTCGCGCCGCATCCTGCACCGCCGGTTGCGCCAGTCGCACCGCCAGTCGCACCGCAGGTGGCTGCGCCAGTGGCTGCGCCGGCGGTGGACACCGCCGCCGACCCCACTGCGCCGTCGTTGTGGGCCGAGCCGGCCT
>CAJBIS010000100.1 GCA_903953195.1 uncultured Actinomycetes bacterium | reverse complement strand
GTGGTTCGTGCTCCACACCCAGTCCGGCTACGAGAACAAGGTTCGTCAGAACCTCGACGCCCGCACCCGCTCCATGAACATGGAGTCGAAGGTGCTCGAGGTCGTCATCCCCATGCAGGACGTCGCCGAGGTCAAGCAGGGCAAGAAGGTCGTCGTCCAGAAGAAGATGTTCCCCGGCTACCTGCTGGTGCGCTGCCGCCTCGACGACGAGAGCTGGGGCGTCATCCGCAACACGCCCGGAGTCACCGGCTTCGTCGGCGGCGGAAACAAGCCGACGCCGCTGCGCCGCAAGGAGGTCGAGACCTTCCTCGGCGCCCCGGCGGACGACGGCGGGGGCGGAACCACCGTCAAGCCGACGACCACCTCGAAGTTCCCGTACGAGGTGGGGGAGACCGTCCGGGTCAAGGACGGCCCGTTCACCGACTTCTCGGCGCAGGTCATCGAGATCAACGAGGAGCAGCTCAAGTTGAAGGTGTTGGTGAACATCTTCGGCCGTGAGACGCCTGTCGAGCTCGAGGTCTCCCAGGTCGCCAAGCTCTAGTCCCCGGGTTGTGCCGCCCACCCCGCGGCGACCACAATGCTCCGGGCGTTCCACCGCTGAACGCCTGCGTCGCACACCGAGTGCGCGCGTCACAGGAAGTGAACCATGGCCAAGAAGAACGTCGTTGCGATCGTGAAGATCCAGATCCCTGCCGGCCAGGCATCGCCGGCGCCGCCCGTCGGCACCGCGCTCGGCCCGCACGGCGTCGCGATCATGGACTTCTGCAAGGAGTACAACGCCAAGACCGAGGACAAGCGGGGGACGATCATTCCCGTCGAGATCTCGATCTACGAGGACCGCACCTTCAGCTTCATCACCAAGACGCCGCCGGCGCCGGTGCTGATCCGTGAGGCTGCCGGGCTCGACAAGGCCTCGCAGACCCCGGGCCGCGGGTTCGTGGGCAGGATCACCGACGCGCAGGTCGCCGAGATCGCTCAGGTGAAGCTGCCCGACCTCAACACCGACGACATCGACGCCGCCAAGCTCCAGATCGCGGGGACCGCCCGCTCGATGGGCATCCAGGTCGTCGACTGATCCGGTCGCCCCGAGCGACCTGACTCCGACGCCGACGGCGTCACCACCACCCCGGAGCGACCTCGGTCGGGGAGTTCGGTGGACACATCGAGGGAGACTCCGAAGGGACTCGACCAATGGCAGGACAGGGCAAGCGGTACGCGGACGCGATCAAGCAGTACGACCGGGAACAGGTCTACGCCGCTGATGAGGCGATCGAACTCGTTCGGTCGATGGCCACGGCGAAGTTCGACGAGACCGTGGAGGCGTGTGTGCGACTCGGTGTCGACCCCCGGAAGGCCGACCAGATGGTGCGCGGCACCGTGGCGCTGCCCTCGGGCACCGGCAAGGACATCCGTGTCGCCGTGTTCGCCCAGGGTGCTGCAGCGACGGCGGCCCAGGAGGCGGGCGCGGAGTTCGTCGGCGCCGAGGACCTCGCCGCACAGATCGAGGGCGGCATGCTCGACTTCGACGTGACGATCGCGACCCCCGACATGATGCCGCTCGTCGGCCGACTCGGCCGGGTGCTCGGCCCCCGCAACCTGATGCCGAACCCGAAGACGGGCACGGTGACGCCGGATCCGGCCAAGGCCGTCGGCGAGTTCAAGGGTGGCAAGGTCGAGTACCGCACCGACCGGAACGGCAACGTGCACGTGATGATCGGCAAGGCCAGCTTCACCGCTGAGGCACTGAGCTCGAACCTGCAGGCCATCCTCGACGAACTCGTCAAGGCGAAGCCGTCGTCGGCCAAGGGCCGGTACTTCCGCAAGGCCACGCTCTCGTCGACGATGGGCCCGGGTGTCCGTCTCGACGTGTCGCGCATCGAGAGCTGAGCCGGCGGACTCGTCCCGGGTTGGCCGTCGGCCCGCCCGGTGTCCTACGCTCTGCGACGGCCTCACGGGGCCGGTCCGGCGGCGGCCTCGGTCGACACCGGATGACAATCGAGGATCTCTGCTCGCCGAAGACCCCCGGCGCACCCCGAGGTGCAGAACGGACCTGATCGTGGTCCACCTGGGTAGGCGGACCACGTCCGACACCGTTCCGTTCCCGGTCCGGTCGAGGCTGCGTCCGCGCTGCGGGCGCAGGCCCTCCCGAACCGAACTGCGTCACCGGCGAGCGTCGCCGATGACAGGGCCGAGAGGCCCGGGAACCGAGAGGAGGTGTTCATGGACAACCCGAGACCCGAGAAGGTGGCTGTCGTCGACGAGGTCCGCGAGAAGTTCGCGGAGGCCGATGCCGTGCTGTTCACCGAGTACCGGGGACTGACCGTCCGTGACCTTCAGGAGCTCCGCACCGCCATGCGGGCGGCCGGTGGCGAGTACAAGGTGTACAAGAACACGCTCGTCCGCCGTGCGACGTCCGATCTGGATGCCGATCTCGACGGCTGGCTGCTGGGTCCGACGGCGATCGCCTTCGTGCGGTCCGCCGCCGACGGCACCCCTGGTGACGCCGTCACCGTGGCCAAGGCCCTGAAGTCGTTCGCGAAGGCCAACCCGAACCTGGTCATCAAGGGCGGCCTGCTGGGCGCCGCGGTGATCGACGCCAAGGGTGTGCTGCAGCTCGCCGATGTGCCGCCGCGTGAGGAGCTGCTCGCTCGTCTCGCCGGTGGTCTGGCGGCGCCGATGCGCAACATGGCCGGCGTGCTGCAGGCGTTGCCGCTCAAGATGGCCTACGCACTGCAGGCCCTCATCGAGCAGGGCGGCGCCCCGGGGGCTCCGGCCGCCGAGGCTCCTGCTGCCGAGCCCGAGGCCAGCGACACCGAGGCCCCAGAGGCCGAAGCGAGCGACACCGAGGCCCCTGAGGCCGAAGCGAGCGACACCGAGGCCCCTGAGGCCGAGGCCAGCGATACCGAGGCTGTTGAGGCCGAGGCCAGCGAATCCGAACCAACTGAGTCAGACGACAACGACGAGGAGTGAGTCACATGTCGACCAAAGAAGAAATCCTGGATGCCATTTCGAACATGACCGTGCTGGAGCTCTCTGAGCTCCTGGCGGACTTCGAGGAGCGCTTCGGCGTGACCGCGGCCGCTCCGGTCGCCGCGGTTGCGGCTGCCGCTCCGGCTGGCGGCGGCGACGCCGGTGGCGACGAGGAGAAGACCTCGTTCGACGTCGTGCTGACCAACGCCGGCGACAAGAAGATCGCGGTCATCAAGGAGGTCCGCGGCCTCACGAGTCTCGGTCTCGCCGAGGCGAAGGCGGTCGTGGAGTCGGCTCCGAAGGCCGTGCTCGAGGGTGTGTCCAAGGAGGACGCCGAGAAGGCCAAGGAGGCCATCGAGGCCGCCGGCGGCACCGTCGAGATCCAGTAACACCGGATCCAGCGTTCTGACGCCCCGTTCGGGGCG
>CAJBIS010000099.1 GCA_903953195.1 uncultured Actinomycetes bacterium | reverse complement strand
CGTCGGTCCGTGGTCGCCGGCGTCGATCGGCGACTACCTGGCCGGGCCCAGCCACGTGCTGCCGACCGACGGCTCGGCCCGCTTCGCCTCGGCGCTCACCGTCGACGACTTCCTGAAGCACCATCACGTGGTGACCGTCGACGGGGCCGCGTTCGACCGGCTCGCCCCGGCGGTCGAGGCGCTGGCGGTTGCCGAAGGGCTCGACGCCCACGCCGAGAGCATCCGAGTCCGCCGTCGGGTGCGCGGCAACGGAACCGACCGATGACGCGGCCGCGTCTCCGGGACGACCTCGCGCTCGTCGAGGGCTACCACTCGCCGCAGGTCGACGTCCGCGTCCGCCTCAACACCAACGAGGCCGCCGAGGCGCCGCCCGAGGCGTTCACCCGGGCGCTGCGCGATCAACTGGGTGGCATTGCGTGGAACCGCTACCCGGACCGCGCGGCCGCGGCCCTGCGTGCCCGCATCGCGGAGATCGAGTCGGCTGGCAGGCCGTGGTCGTTCACGGGGCGCAACGTGCTGGCCGCCAACGGGTCCAACGAGATCCTCCAGTCGCTGGCGCTCGCCTACGGAGGTCCCGGACGCACCGCGCTCTGTTTCGAGCCCAGCTACGCGCTGCACGCCCACATCGCACGGGTGTGCGGCACCGTCGTCGTCGAGCGTGAGCGGCGAGCCGACTTCACGCTCGACGTCGACGACGCGCTCGCGGCCATCGCGGCCGAACGGCCGTCGATCGTGTTCCTCTGCTCACCGAACAACCCGACCGGTCGGATCGAGGACCCGTCGGTCATCGGTGCGGTGCTCGACGCCGTCGAGTCGGTCGGCGGCCTGCTCGTCGTCGACGAGGCGTACGGCCAGTTCGCGGCGTCGTCCGCGCTCGAACTCGTCGACGAGTCGCGCTCGGTCGTGGTGACCCGAACCTTCTCCAAGACGTGGTCGGCGGCTGCTCTGCGGCTGGGCTACCTCGTCGGTCCCGAGTGGCTGGTGTCCGACGTCGAGCAGGTGGTGTTGCCGTACCACCTCGACGCGTTCACCCAGCTCGCCGGCCTGACCGCGCTCGACTTCGCCGATGAGATGGCCGAGCGGGTTCGGGGCATCGTGGCCGAGCGCGAGCGCCTCGTCGCCGGACTCGACGACCTCGGCGTCGAGCAGTGGCCGAGCGGGGCGAACTTCGTGCTCTTCCGACCGTCGGGCCGGTCGGGCGACGAGGTCTGGCAGGGCCTGCTCGATCGTTCGGTGCTGGTCCGCAACTGCTCGTCGTGGCCGCGGCTGGATGGATGCCTGCGCGTCACCATCGGCACGCCGGACGAGAACGACGCGTTCCTGGCCGCGCTGGCCCAGATCCTCGCCGGCTGAGCCGCACGCCGCCGGACCACGGGTCGTCCGGCGGCGCTGCAACGCGGCGTCGAGATCGGAACTGCGTTCGGGTGGCGGCCCGAAGTGTGCGAATCTTGGCGGGTGAGCACAGCAGAGTCCGCACGTCGGCGTGCCGTCGGCGAACGGTCGACGAAGGAGACCCAGATCGCCGTCGAGGTCGACGTCGACGGGAACGGCACCACCGACTGTTCGACGGGACTGCCGTTCTTCGATCACATGCTCGACCAGCTGGGCCGGCACGGCGGCATGGACCTCACGGTGCGGGCGACGGGCGACCTCGAGATCGACGCGCACCACACCGTCGAGGACACCGGGATCCTGGTCGGGTCGGTGCTCGCCGAGGCGCTCGGCGACAAGCGCGGCGTTCGTCGGTTCGCCTCGATCCGGGTGCCGCTCGACGAGGCCGTCGTCGAGGCGGTGCTCGACCTGTCGGGCCGGCCGTACCTGCACTACGAGATCGATCCGCCCGGTCAGAAGATCCTGGGTGACCCACCGTTCGACCCGCAGCTGATGGAGGAGTTCTGGCGGGCGCTCGTCACGTCGGCGGGCATCACGCTGCACCTGACGTTGGTCCGCGGCCGCAACACCCACCACGTGATCGAGGCCTCGGTCAAGGCTGCGGCGCGGGCGCTGCGCGACGCCGTGCGCCTCGAGGGCACCGAGCTGCCGTCGACGAAGGGCACGCTGTGATCGCCGTGCGTCCGGTGTCGCCGCCGGCGGTGGCCGCGTTCCGCCGGGCATGACCCGGCCGTCGGTCGCGGTCCTCGACTACGGGATCGGCAACCTCCGTTCCGCCGAGAAGGCACTACAGCACGTGGGCGCCGACGCGGTACTCACCGCGGACGCCGATCGCATCCTCGCGGCCGACGCCGTCGTGCTCCCCGGCGTCGGGGCCTTCGGTCCGTGTGCCGACGCGCTGGCCGCGAGTGGGCTCGACGACGTGGCGCGCCGGGTCATCGATGCCGGCGCGCCGTTCCTCGGCATCTGTGTCGGCATGCAACTCCTCTACGAGTCCTCCGAGGAGTCGCCCGGTGCGAGGGGTCTCGGGGTGCTGCACGGAGCAGTGCGTCGCCTGCCGGGTGGTGTGAAGCACCCGCAGAT
This sequence comes from uncultured Actinomycetes bacterium, assembly GCA_903953195.1. Taxonomy (GTDB): domain Bacteria; phylum Actinomycetota; class Acidimicrobiia; order Acidimicrobiales; family Microtrichaceae; genus SXMI01. The sequence continues at coordinate 9,872 of CAJBIS010000099.1, read as the reverse complement.
GCAGTGGAACCGACTCGAGGTGCACCGCGCCGGACCGCTCTTCGACGGTCTGGGTGATCAGCCGTGGATGTACTTCGTCCACTCGTTCGCCGCGGCGGCCAGCGGAGACGTCGTGGCCACGTGCGACTACGGCGGAGCGGTCACGGCTGCGGCGCAGCGCGGCAACGTCGTCGCCGTCCAGTTCCATCCGGAGAAGTCGGGCATGGCCGGACTGCGTCTGCTCGGCAACTTCGTTCACATGGCGTCGACGGGGAGCGTGAGCTGAGTGGATCTCTATCCGGCGATCGATCTGCTCGACGGACGGTGCGTCCGCCTGTACCAGGGCGACTACGACCGCAACACCGTGTACGGCGACGACCCGGTCGCGCAGGCGCTGGCGTTCGAGTCCGAGGGCGCACCGTGGATCCACGTCGTCGACCTGGATGCCGCGAAGTCGGGGGAGCCCCGCAATCGCGAGGTCGTCGCAGCCATCGCTGCGGCGGTGTCGGTGCCGGTGCAGACCGGAGGGGGCGTGCGCAGCGTCGAGGCCGCCGAGGCGCTGTTCGACCGGGGCGTCACCCGCGTGGTGCTGGGCACCGCGGCGCTCGAGGACCCTGCGCTCGTTCGTACCCTCGCCGCGGACCACCAGGTGGCGGTCGGTCTGGACGCCCGCGGCCGCGAGGTGGCGGTCCGGGGGTGGACCGAGGGGTCCGGACGCGACCTGCTCGAGGTGGCGGCCGAGTTCGCCGACGCCGGAGTCGCCGCGCTGGTCGTGACCGAGATCGGTCGGGACGGCACGCTGGAGGGTCCGGACGTCGCCGGGTTGGCCGAGGTGCTGTCCGTGACGGACATCCCGGTGATCGCGTCGGGTGGCGTCGGCACCCTCGACGATCTGACCGCGCTCGATGCGCTCGACTCCGGTGGCCGTCGCCTCGCCGGCGTGATCGCCGGCCGGGCGATCTACGAGCGGGCGTTCAGCGTCGCAGCGGCGGTGGAACGGCTCCGGTCCGGCGCCGGCGATGGAACCGCAGGCGCCTCGTGAACGTGGCGCGCGTGATCCCGTGTCTCGACGTCGACGCCGGCCGGGTGGTCAAGGGCGTCAACTTCGTCGACCTCCGCGACGCCGGTGATCCCGTCGAACTCGCCGCCCGGTACGACGTCGAGGGCGCCGACGAGCTCGTCTTCCTCGACATCACGGCGTCGTCGGATGCCCGCGACACGATCCTCGACGTCGTGCGGCGCACGGCCGAGGAGGTGTTCATCCCGTTCACCGTCGGTGGCGGGGTCCGGTCGGTTGCCGACGCCCGGCGGCTGCTCCGTGAGGGGGCCGACAAGGTGGGTGTCAACACTGCGGCGGTGGACCGCCCCGAGTTGATCTCGGAGATCGCCGACGAGTTCGGCGCCCAGTGCGTCGTGGTGGCCATCGACGCCCGTGCACGGGTGTCGAGCGACGGGTCGGACGCCCGTGCACGGGTGTCGAGTGACGGGTCGGACGCCCGTGGACGGGTGTCGAGTGACGGGTCGGACGCCCGTGCACGGGTGTCGGGTGGTGCGGCGAACGGCTGGGAGGTGTTCACCCATGGTGGGCGGACGCCGACGGGTCGGGACGTGATCGAGTGGGCGGTGCGTGCCGAGGAGCTGGGCGCGGGCGAGATCCTGTTGACGTCCATGGATCGTGACGGCACCCGTGAGGGTTTCGATCTGGATCTGACGTCGTCGGTGGCGGCGGCGTGTGGTGTGCCGGTGATCGCCTCGGGTGGCGTCGGCGACCTGCATCACCTGGTGGACGGGGTCGTGCGGGGGCATGCGGATGCGGTGCTGGCCGCATCGATCTTCCATTTCGGCGAGCACACGGTGGCGGAGGCGAAGGCGGCGATGCTGGCTGCCGGCGTGGACGTGCGCCCGGTCGAGTCGCGGTTCTCGTGAACGGGTCGACGTGACTCGGGTGGTGTGAGTCGGTCGAGATGACGTGTGGCGGGTGCGGCCCGTCGGAGCGCAACAGGAGTCGTCGTGGACATCCGAGTCTTCACCGAGCCCCAGCAGGGTGCGAGTTACGCCACGCTGCTGGCCGTCGCCCGTCGCTCCGAGGAGCTGGGGTTCAGCGCCTTCTTCCGCTCGGACCACTACCTGGCGATGGGCGACGGGGACGGACTCCCCGGTCCGAGTGATGCGTGGACGACGTTGGCGGGGCTGGCCCGCGACACCTCCACCATCCGGTTGGGCACGCTGGTGTCGTCGGCGACGTTCCGTCAGCCGGGACCGTTGGCGATTGCGGTCGCCAACGTGGACGAGATGTCGGACGGGCGGGTCGAGTTCGGTCTCGGCGCCGGCTGGTTCGACGACGAGCACACCGGCTACGGGATCCCGTTTCCGCCGCTGGGCGAGCGCTTCGACCGGCTCGCCGAGCAGCTCGAGATCATCACGGGGCTGTGGCGGACGCCGGTCGGTGAGACGTTCAGCTTCGCCGGCGCGCACTACCGGGTCGCCGACTCGCCGGCGCTGCCGAAGCCGGTGCAGCCGGGCGGGCCGCCGGTCGTGATCGGCGGATTCGGGCCGCGTCGCACCCCGGCGCTGGCGGCACGGTTCGCCGCCGAGTTCAATGCGCCCTTCGCCGATCCGGACACCACCGAGGCGATCAACGCGGTGGTGTCGACGGCATGCACCGACGTCGGGCGCGATCCGTCGACCCTGCTGCGGTCCGTCGCCCAGGTGGTGTGCTGTGGTGTCGACGAGGCCGAGATCGCTCGTCGTGCGGCGGCGATCGGCCGGGACGTGGACGAGTTGCGATCGAACGGCCTGGCCGGCACGCCGTCGGAACTGGTCGCCCGCATCGAGCGGTTCGCCGCCGTGGGCATCGAGCGCGTGTACCTGCAGGTGCTCGACCTCGACGATCTCGACCATCTGGATCTGGTCGCCGCCGAGGTGGCGGCCGAGGTCGGTGGACTCGTCCGGTGAGCGATCGTCCGCTGCTCGTCGAACGCATGGAGCCGTTCCGTTCGTCGATCTTCGCGGAGATGTCGGCGCTCGCGGTCGCCACCGGTGCGATCAACCTGGGCCAGGGGTTCCCCGACACCGACGGCCCGACGCAGGTGGTCGAGGCCGCCGTCGCGGCGCTGCGCGCCGGCCACAACCAGTACCCGCCCGGCGCCGGCATCCCGGACCTCCGCGCTGCGGTGGCGCGGCATCAGCGCCGCCACTACGGCATCGAGGTCGACCCCGACACGAGCGTGCAGATCACGATGGGTGCGTCCGAGGCGCTGGTCGCGGCGATCCTCGCGCTGTGCGGTCCCGGCGACGAGGTGGTGGTGTTCGAGCCGTACTTCGATCTGTACGCCGCTGCGGTTGCGCTCGCCGGTGCGACGTTGCGCACGGTGACGCTGCGGGCCCCGGAGTACGGGTTCGACCCCGACGAGTTCCGCGCCGCGATCGGCGAGCGCACCCGGCTGGTGCTGGTGAACTCGCCGCACAACCCGACCGGGCACGTGTTCGGGTCCGAGGAGTGTGCCGTGATCGCCGACGCGTGCGTCGACGCCGACGTGCTGGTCCTGACCGACGAGGTCTACGAGCACCTCACGTTCGACGGCGTCCGGCATGTCCCGCTGGCGACGCTGCCCGGGATGGCGGAACGAACGCTCACCGTGTCGTCCGCGGGCAAGACCTTCTCGGTGACGGGATGGAAGGTCGGATGGGTGAGTGGTCCACCCGAACTGGTGGCCGCAGTGCGAGCCGTCAAGCAGCACCTGACCTACTCGGGCGGCACACCGTTCCAGTTCGCGATCGCTCACGCCCTCGAGCTGCCCGACGAGGTCGTAGCGGGGGTGCGCTCCTCGCTGCAGCACCAGCGCGACCTGCTCTGCGACGGATTGGCGGCCATCGGGCTGGACGTCGTCCGGCCATCGGGCACGTACTTCGTCACCGTCGACGTCGCGCCGCTCGGCGTCAGCGACGGCGTGGACTTCTGTCGAACGCTGCCCGAGCGTGTCGGCGTCGTCGCGGTGCCGGTACAGGTGTTCTTCGGCGATCCGGAGGACGGCCGGACCCTCGTCCGGTTCGCATTCTGCAAGCGGCCCGAGGTGATCAGCGAGGCGGCGGATCGTCTGCGGCGACTGGTCGACGGGTGATCGGCCCGCGGTACGGTGCTCGACGTGAGCGAACCTGACACCGCGGCGCCGTCCCCCGACGACTCGGCCGCTGCTGCTGCTCCCACCGGTGGTGACGCGTCGAGCATGGGGCGCATCGACAAGCTTCCCGTCCGGATGCTCAACGATCGGATCCTGGTGCAGCTCGACGAGGGGGAGACCGAGCGGCGGTCGTCCGGCGGCATCCTGATTCCGGCGACGGCCCAGCTGGGCAAGCGGCTGGCGTGGGCGGCGGTGCGTGCGGTCGGCCCGAACGTCCGGGCCGTCGAGGACGGCGATCAGGTGCTGTTCAACCCAGAGGACGTCTACGAGGTCGAGGTGCGCGGCGAGACGTTCATCATCCTGCGAGAGCGTGACATCCATGCCGTCGCCGCCGAGCGGCTCGACGCGGGACACACCGGCCTCTACCTCTGACCGCGGCCGATCACGAGCCGGGGTCAGCCCTCGCTGCCGGGTTCGAACCGGTAGCCCATGCCGGGCTCGGTGATGAAGTAGCGGGGCTGCGACGGGATCGGCTCCAGCTTCCGTCGCACGTTCGCCAGGTGGACCCGGAGGTAGTTGGTCTCGTGGTCGAAGCCGGGCCCCCACACCTCGTGGAGCAGGTGACGCTGGGTGACCAACCGTCCGGGGTGCCGGAGGAGCATTGTCACGAGTGCCCATTCCGTCGGCGTCAGGTGCACCTCGTCGTCGCCGACGGTGGCGCGGTGCTGCGCCAGGTCGATCTCGAACGCCGCGGTCCGGATCACTGGCTCGTCGGCGTCCGCGCCGCGGCGTCGCAGCGCGGCCCGGACCCGGGCGAGCAACTCGCCCATCCCGAAGGGTTTCGTCACGTAGTCGTCGGCGCCGGCGTCGAGTGCATCGACCTTGTCCTGTTCGGCGCCGCGCACCGACAGGACGATGATCGGCAGGTCGCTCCACCCTCTGATTCCTGCGATCACGTCGAGGCCGGAGATCCCGGGGAGTCCGAGGTCGACCAGCGCCAGGTCCGGTCGGCTGGCGGCCGCGAGATGGAGCGCCGTCTCGCCGTCGGCCGCCTCGAGGACCTCGAATCCGCGGGCCTGCAGGTTGACCCTGAGCGCCTTGCGGAGCTGGGGTTCGTCGTCGACCACCAGGATCGCGGTCACCGCAGGGCCCCTTCGGCCGCGGTCGGCAGCGCGAACACGACGGTGAGGCCGCCCCCGGGGGTCTGGCGGAACGACAGGGTCCCGCCGACCGCCTCGGTGAACCCCTGAGCGATCGCCAGACCGAGTCCGACGCCGGTGGCGGTGCTCCGGTCGTCGACCCGCTGGAATGGCTCGAGGACGCGTGATCGCTCGCGCTCCGGGATGCCGGGACCGGCGTCCACGACGAGGAGTTCGACCCCACCTCGAGTCGACTCGGACGCGGTGACCCGCACCGGTCCGCGGTCCGCGGGTTGCACCGCGAGGGCGTTCTCGATGACGTTCGCGAGCGCTCGTTCGATGAGCGGGGCGTCGACGTCCACGAGCGGAAGCGTCTCGTCGACGTCGACGTCGACGGGCGCCGGTGTGTCCGCCGGTCCCACGTCCTGCAGCGACGCGGCGACGACCTCCTCGAGGGCCACCGGTCGGCACATCGCCCGAACCGTTCCGGTCTGCACCCTGCCCATGTCCAGGAGTTTGCCGATCACGCGATCCAGTCGGTCGGACTCCGCGTCGATCGTGCGGAGGAACTCGTGTGATTCATCGGGGCCGAAGGTGACGTCCGGTGTCAGGAGACTGGTGACCGACGCCTTGATTCCAGCCAGGGGAGTTCGGAGGTCGTGTGACACGGCCCGGAGGATCCCGGTCCGCAGCGCCTCGGTGCGGGCGAGCGCCTCGCCGACGGCGGCCTCCCGGCGCAGTCGCTCGGCGGTCACCGCCACGGCGAGCTGCTCGGTGATCGCGGTCGCCACGTTCAGGTCGTGCGCGTCGGGGGTGTCGGAACGGACCACGAGCAGGACGGAACCGTCGTCCTGCAAGGTGGTCGCGATGCCGTCGGCGGGGCCCTGCGGCGGCGCGTCGCCGACCGCCGCCTGCTGCCGCCAGCGGGCGCCGCCGCTGCTGCGTTCGTTGCCGGCGTCGGCCGGTTCGTCGCCAGCCCGCTCGTCGTCGGCCCGCTCGTCGTCAGCCCGTTCATCGTCGCGATGGTCATCGGTCCTGATGACCGATGCGGCTCGGATGTGGGGGAGTGCGTACAGCTCGTCGAGCAGCGCCGGGACCGGGTCGATCGCCGCGGCGAGCGCTGCAGCGCTCCGACCGAGCGCCTCGGCCTCGGCACGGGCCCGGGTGGCCTCGGCGGCGCGTCGGGCGGCGCGGTCGACGAAGTACGACAGCGTCGTCCCGACGGCGAGCAGCACGGCGAGTGCGACCAGGTGACGTGCGGTGCCGACCTCCAGCGTGCCGTACGGGGGGACGAACGCAAGGTTCACGCCGACGGCGGCACCGAGGGACGCCACGACGCCGGGAGCGAGACCACCGATCGAGGCCACGGCGGTGATGAGCGCCATGCTCCCGAGCAGCGCGAGCGGAAGTCCGACCTCATCGCGGAACGGGAGCAACGCCCAGGTGATCGCCGGGATGCCGATCAGCGCCATCATCCAGGCGATCACTCGCCGCCGGCGGGGGATCGGATGGGGGCGTCGCCGCGAGGTCGATGGCGACCACCCGCCTGCTGCGGCAATGACGTGGACGTCGAGATGGCCGGCCTCGCGGAGGAGTCGGTTGACGACGGATCCTCGACGGACCTCCTCCCACCGGGTCCGTCGCGTCGAGCCGATCACCAGCTGGCTGGCGCGCTCCGCCGTGGCGGCCTCGAGGAGCGCCCCGGGGATGTCGTCACCGACCACCTCGACGAACCTGCCGCCCAGATCGAGGAGCACGTCGCGAGTTGCCAGCACCGGGCCATCGGGTGCCGAGTCGTCGATGCGACGGACGTGGACACCCACGAGTGGCGAACCGCTCCGCGCCGCCAGCTGCGCGGCGCGGCGGACGACCAGATCGGCGCCCGGCGCGCCGGACACCGCGACCACGACGGGTTCACCCGGCGCTGGGGACCCTGCTGGCGCGGCCTCGGACGTCGTCACGCCTCCAGCATGGACCCGCGACTGACAAGAGGGCGACAAGGTTCCGGTCCGCCGCGTCAAGATCGCGTGAAGAGCGGTGCCGTCGGTCCGACGGACGTGTTGGATGCGATCCGGGCGATCGTCGCCCGGCTGCGGAGATCTGTGCATGGCGTCGACACTCAAGCGAATTCTGATCGGTCGGCCGCTCGCCACCGATCAGGCCGAGCACCAGCGAATCTCCAAGACGATCGGGCTGGCGGTCTTCTCCTCCGACGCCATCTCGTCGACGGCGTATGCGACCGGCGAGATCCTGATCGTGCTGGTCGGCTCCGCGGGCATGGTGATGGCCAACGGGATGGTCACCACCGACCTGCTGAAGCCGATCGCCTTCATGGTCGTGGTCCTGCTCGCCGTGGTCGCCAACTCCTACCGGGAGACGATCCACGCCTACCCCGACGGCGGCGGCGCCTACGTGGTGGCCCGGGAGAACCTGGGGACGATCCCGTCGCTCGTGGCGGGAGCGTCGCTGCTGGTGGACTACGTGCTGACCGTGTCGGTCTCGGTGGCCGCCGGGGTGCTGGCGATCACGTCCGCCTTTCCCGGTCTGGGGTCGTGGAGGGTGTGGTTGTGCCTCGGTTTCGTGGCGATCCTGACCGTCGGCAACCTGCGCGGCGTGAAGGAGTCGGGCACGTTCTTCGCCATCCCGACCTACATCTACATCGGGGCGCTCATCCTGTTCATCGGCTGGGCGACGTACCTGCATCTGCGGGGGACGCTGCCGGTCATCTACCAGGGCACCCCCGAGCAGATCCGTGAGGTGGAGGAACTGCAACGAAGCCACGGGCCGGCCGTCGGCGCGGTCTCGGCGTTCATCTTCGCCCGGGCGTTCGCCTCGGGGGCAGTGGCCCTGTCCGGTGTGGAGGCCATCTCGAACGGCATCCCGGCGTTCCGCAAGCCGACGTCCCGCAACGCGGCGGTCACCCTCGGCTGGATGACCGCCATCCTCGGTTCGACGTTCTTCATGATCTGCTTCATCGCCGCCTGGATGCGACCGGTCCCCTCGGAGGAGGAGTCGTTGCTGTCCGTGATGGGTCGAGCCGTCTACGGCGACGGGAACCCGATGTACTACGTGCTGCAGTTCGCGACCATGGCCATCCTGATCCTCGCTGCGAACACGGCGTACGCCGACTTCCCTCGCCTCGCGGCGATCATCGGCAGGGACGGATTCCTCCCGCGCCAGTTCTCCAACCGCGGTGACCGGCTGGTGTTCTCGAACGGTGTGCTGATCCTGGCGGGGGCGGCGTCGGTGCTGCTGGTGGCGTTCGGGGGCAACGTGACCCTGCTCATCCCGCTCTACGCGGTGGGCGTGTTCACGAGTTTCACGATCTCGCAGACCGGAATGGTCCGGCACCACCTGAAGGAGCGTCAGCCGAAGTGGCGTCTGTCGGCGGTGAACTCCGGTGTCGGCGCCGTCTTCACGCTGATCGTCGCGCTCGAGGTGATCATCTCGAAGTTCGCGATCGGTGCGTGGATCATCGTGGTCCTGATCCCGTGCATCGTGGTGGCGTTCCTGGGGGTCAAGCGGCACTACAGCCACGTGGCCCAGCGCCTGCGTGTCGACCCGGACGTTCCGATCGACACCAGCGCGCCGCGCCACGGCGTCGTGGTGCTCGTGGGTGGGGTCAACCAGTCGTCACTCGGTGCCATCCGCTACGCCCGTTCGGTGGGCGCCGAGGACGCCGTGGCGGTGACCGTCGCCCTCGACGAGGAGCACGCGGACCGAATCCGTGCCGACTGGAACCGCTTCGGGGTCGACTACCCGCTCGAGGTGCTCGAGTCCCCGTACCGGGACCTGACCAACACCGTCGAGGACTACCTCGACGAGCTCGACGACCGTTGGGGTCACGACTACGTCACGGTGGTGATCCCCGAGTTCGTCCTGCCGCACGTGTGGCAGGGCGTGTTCCACAACCAGTCGGCACTGGCCCTCAAGCTCGCGTTGAAGTACCGACCAGACACGGTGGTCGTGAACGTCCCGTTCCACCTCGAGGACCCGGACCAGGAGGCGCGTCAGGAGGAGTCGCTCGGCCTGGAGCGAGACCGGCCATGACCGATCCGCGTGGCTCGGGTGCGACCGCTCCTCGGCAGGTCGCCGTCAGGCGGCTGCGACGCGTCGGCCTGCTGGCGGTGACGGCGACGTTCCTGGTCGGAGCGGGGAGCGCCTGCGCCTCCCCGACGGACCCGGAGCTCCGCTTCGTCGACCGGCTGCGCAACCGCTACCCGGAACTCAGCGTGGCGGCGGCCGACGACGTCCTGCTGATCGACGCCGGGCGAGCGATCTGCGGGGGTCGGGACTCGGTCGTGGTCGAACGGTTGGCGGAACTCGGGGTCGATCGGGAGGAACTGCTGCAGGACGCGGTTCTCACGATCTGTCCGACTCGCTGAGTGCAGGTCGTGGGGCCGCTCGGATCGGTTCGACGACACAACCCGTTTCGGGTTCCGGACCACCCGCTCCTACGATGACCCGATGGCCGACGCCCCCGCAGTGACCCCTGTCGAGATCCGGGTCCAGGACCTCGAGCAGGTCCGCTACAACGAGGACGGGCTCGTTGCGGCGATCGTCCAGGACGTCGAGACGCGTGCGGTGTTGATGATGGCGTGGATGAACGCCGAGACGTTGCAGATGAGTCTCG
>CAJBIS010000098.1 GCA_903953195.1 uncultured Actinomycetes bacterium | reverse complement strand
TCGCACCGTTGTTGGCGACGAGCTCCACGTCCCGGCCGTCGAGCGGGAACGTCGCCCCGGCGATCCGGTTCGCGTACCGGCCGACCGACGCACCCAGATGCGGGTTCCGCGACCGGTCCAGGTACTCCGACACGTCGCCGAACCGCAGGTGCACCGGACCCGGTCGACCAGCGGCATCAGGCGCCTGCACGTCGCGGATCGCGGCGCCGAGACTCAGCAGCTCGACGCGCAACGCGTCGCTCCGCACCGTGACCACCTCGACGCCGGCGTCGCCCGCCGCACCGTCCGCGGCCCGCACCTCGATCATCGACACCAGCCTCCTGCCTCGTCCACGGTGAGCGCCGGGGGCACCCCACCGGCACGATAGGTTCGCAGACGGAACGACGGGTCGGAGGCCGTGATGACGAAGGAGTTGCTGGACCGCATCCAGTTCGGCGTGACCGCATCGTTCCACTTCATCTTCCCGCCGCTGTCGCTCGGCATCGGGCTGATGCTCGTCATCTTCGGCGTGCAGTCGGTGCGCACGAACGACCCGAAGTGGCGGCAGCTCTCGCTGTTCTGGGTCCGCATCTACGGCCTGATCTTCGCCCTCGGCGTGGCCACGGGCATCGTCATGGAGTTCGAGTTCGGCACCAACTGGTCGGTGTACTCACGCTTCGTCGGCAACATCTTCGGCAGCCTGCTCGCCGCGGAAGGCATCTTCGCCTTCATGCTCGAGGGCGGGTTCCTCGGGCTGATGCTGTTCGGCGGCAGTCGTCTGGGCAACAAGCTCTGGCTGTTCGCCACGTCGATGGTGGTGATCGGCGCCCACTTCAGCGCGCTGTGGATCGTCATGGCGAACTCGTGGATGCAGACGCCCGCCGGGTTCGAGATCCAGGTCGGCCCCAACGGCGCGCAGGCGGTGATGACCAGTTTCTCCGAGGTGGTGTTCACCCCGTCGTTCGTCGTCCGGCTGCTGCACGTCCTCGTCGCCAGTTGGATGCTGGGCGCGGCGATGGTCGCCAGTGTCAGCGCCTGGTACGTGCTCAAGGAGCGCCACGTCGACATCGCGAAGACGATGCTCAAGGTGTCGCTCCCGATCTTCTGCGTGCTCGCCGTCCTCCAGGCTGCGGTGTTCGGCGCCAACCAGGCCACCGAGGTCACCGACTACCAGCCTCAGAAACTCGCGGCCATGGAGGGTGTGTGGTCCGACCAGAGCTGCGCACCCATGTACATCCTCGGGTGGGTGAACACGTCGGAGCGGACGACGACCGGCATCAAGATCCCGTGCCTGCTGTCGATCCTGGTCGGCAAGAGCCCCGACACCGTCGTCCAGGGACTCGACAGCTTCCCCGACGACGAGCATCCGCCGGTCAACCTGGTCTTTCAGGTGTACCACCTGATGATCGACCTGGGATCGCTGTTCGTCGGCATCGCGGCGCTGGTCGCGTTCATGGCGTGGCGACGCAAACTGTTCACCTCCAGGTGGATGCTGCGCATCATCGTGGCGAATGTGCTGCTGGTCCTCCTCGCCATCGAGGCGGGTTGGTGGACCACGGAGTTCGGCCGGCAACCGTGGATCGTCTGGCAGCAGCTCCGCACACTCGACGCCGGATCGCCGAACGTGTCGGCGACGACGGTGGCCATCTCGCTGACCGGTTTCGTGATCGTCTACGCCGTGCTGCTCGTGATGTTCGTGTGGTTGTTGAACCGGAAGATCCAGGACGGCCCCGAGGAGCCGCCGGCCATGGAGGACCTCGAATCACTCCCCAACTCGTTCGGCGAGATCTTCGCTCGACGGCCCCGGGCCTCGAGCCGGGTGGAGTGACCATGTGGCTCAACCAACTGTGGTTCGTCCTCTACGTCGTGATCATCGGCGGGTACGTGATCCTCGACGGCTTCGACCTGGGCGTCGGCACCCTCTACCTGTTCGTCGCCAAGGACGACACCGAACGGCGGCTCGTGTTGAACAGCATCGGCCCGGTGTGGGACGGCAACGAGGTGTGGCTCGTGCTCGGTGGCGGCGCCCTCTTCGCCGCGTTCCCACTGGTGTACGCGTCGCTGTTCTCGGGGTTCTACCTGGCGATGATGGCGGTGCTGTTGGTGCTCATCATGCGGGCCGTCGCCATCGAGTTCCGTTCCAAGCGACCCGGTGTCCGGTGGCGGCGGACGTGGGACGTGTTCTTCGCCGTGGCATCGGCCGGGATCGCGTTCCTGTTGGGCGTGGCGCTCGGCAACGTGCTGCGCGGCCTCCCGATCGACGCCGCCGGCAACATGAACGTGTCGTTCACCGCGCTGCTGTCACCGTATGCGCTCGCGCTCGGTGTCGCCGCGCTGTTGATGCTCAGCGTCCACGGCGGGATCTTCCTGACGCTCAAACTCGAGGACGAGCTGCTGGCACGCGTCGAACGGCTGGTGCCGAGGTTGATGATCGCGTTCTTCGTGGTGATGACCGGGCTGATCGCCTGGACGCTGCTGTTGGACGAGGACTTCGCCCAGAACTACCGGGATCGCATCTGGACCGTCGTGTTCCCGGTCGCCGCGCTCGCCGCCGCCGTCGTGGCGTGGCGGTCGATCCTGGTGCAGGCGTCCATGCGAGCGTTCCTGGCGTCGTCGTCGATGATCGGACTGCTCATGGCCAGCGTCGCTGCGAGCCTGTTCCCGGTGATGCTGCCGTCGTCGACCGATCGGGCGAACAGCCTGACGATCTACAACAGCGCCTCGCAGCAGAACACACTCACCGTGATGCTCGTGATCGCCGTGATCGGCCTGCCGTTCGTGCTGCTCTACACCGCCGGCGTCTACTACTTCTTCCGCGGCCGGGTCCGGCTCGACGACACCAGCTACTGAGCGCACGCTCCGTGACGTGATCGGACCGGAGCGACACCTCATGGCGACCGTCCGTGGGCGAGCGCGCTTCCGCCGAAGCGTTTCCGGGGCACCTCGCCTCGGCGGTCGATGAGCGATCCGCAGGGAGTGCGGCGGGCTCACGGCCACGGCGAACCCAGCGCCTTCGCCACCGAGCTGAGCTTCATGACCAGCCGGCGCGGGTCACTCGGCAACGGGGTGAAGTCGTGGTGTTCGTAGAAGGCGCGGGCTTCGTCGTCGACGGCGTCGACGACCACGACCCGTCCACCGGCCCGGCGGGCGGCAGCGAGGATCAACTCGAGTGCGGCGACCAGGAACTCGGAACCGAGGCCCTGACCCTGCACCGAGGAGTCGAGGGCGAACTTGGCCAGCAGAACGGCCGGGATGTGCTCGGGCGCGCCCCGGGCGAGGCGGGCCGGTGCATCCCCTCGGCCGAGCAGGTGCGGCGCCACGGCGAAGTACCCGACCACCTTGTCATCTGGATCGATCAGCACGTAGGTCCGCGTGCCGTGACCGGTCGCCGTGCGTGCGTGCCGCCCGAGCCAGTCATCGAGTTGTTCGCTCCCGCTCGCGAACCCCGCGGCGGGTTGTTCCTCGAGCGGCTCGATGCGGTAGGTCAATGCCGGGCGATCCGAGCGTTCCGACCGGCCTTCGCCGCCGCCCGGGTGAGGCGCGGAGCGGAGTCGGGATCATCGAGGGCGGACTGCAACTGATCGAAGTAGTCAGCCGGCGTCACCGTCACCATCGACGCGGCGAGTACCTGATCGGCCCGATCGACCGCCGCACTGACGAGAAATGCCGACGACGACGTGCCCGTGACCGCCGCAGCACGGTCGATCAGCGCTCGCTCATCGGGCGAGAGCCGTGCTTCGATTCGCTCCGTCTTTGTGGCCAAGGTTCCTCCCACATCTGGTACGGACAACTGTACGGCTTGATCGAGGTGGCGACAATCAGTCCCACCCCCGGCCGTGGGCGAGCGCGCTTCCGCGGAAGCGTTTCCGGGGCACCTAGCCTCGGCGGTCGATGAGCGATCCGCGAGCCACACTGCGCGCCGTCGCCACCGCGGACCGTTCGGCCCGGAACCTGCTGGCCGTCTCGCTGGGTGCCTCGCTCGTCGCCGCACTCGCCCTGCTCGTCGGCCTCGTGCTGCTCGCCCGAACCGTCGACCGGGCCTTTCTCGACGGCGCCGACGTCGCCGAGCTCGCCCCGTGGTTCGCCGCCATGGTCGTCGCGCTGGTCGTCCGGGCCGGAGCGCTCGGGATCGCCGACATCGGAGCCGCCGGCGCGAGCGGGCGGCTCCGCTCCAGCATCCGGACCCGAGCGCTGCGGTCGCTCGTGCTGCGGACCGGATCGTCGACTCCTGACTCGCACTCGGGCGCGCTGGTGACGGACATCGGTGACGGCGTCGACTCCCTCGATCCGTACGTGACGCAGTTCGTCCCGGCAGCCGTGCTCGCCGGGATCGTGCCGGCCGTGGTGTTCGTCGCGGTCCTGGTGCTCGACCCACTCAGTTCGCTCGTGCTGCTGTTCGCCGGCCCAATGCTCATCCTGTTGTTGGCCGTCATCGGACGTCGCACCCGGGATCTCACCGAGCAGCGGGTCGAGGAGCTGGCGTGGCTGAACTCGTTCTTCCTGGACCTGCTGCGTGGCATGGCGACACTCGCGGCGTTCGATCGGAGCGGCGACGCCGGCGACCGCATCGAGGAGGTCAGCCGCCGCCACGGCGCCACCACGATGGAGGTGCTGCGCACGGCGTTCCAGACCTCGCTGGTGATGGAGTGGGCCGCCACCGCCGCGACCGCGCTCGTCGCCGTGCTCGTCAGCTTCCGGCTGGTCGGCGGCCACGTGACCTACGGCGTCGCGCTCAGCGTGTTGATCCTCGTCCCCGAGTTCTTCGCGCCGCTGCGGCGACTGGCACTCGAGTACCACGCCGGTCAGGCCGGCAACGCCGCCTGGGACCGGCTCGCGCCACTGCTCGACTCCCCAGCGGCGGGCGTCGCCACCGCCACCACCGTCGCCGCCGACGACACTCCCGCCGTTGCCGCGGTCGCACCGATCGAGTTCTCACACGTGTCGGTGCGTCGACGAGGCGACCAGTTGACCCTCGACGGCGTCGACCTGCGCATCGAGTCCGGTGAGTCGATCGCGCTCGTCGGGCCGAGCGGCGCGGGCAAGACCACCCTCACCGAACTGCTGCTCCGGTTCGTCGAGCCGTCGGGAGGAGGCATCACCGTCGCGGGGACGCCACTGGCCGACCTGGTGGCCGACGACTGGCGGACCCGTCTGGCCTGGGTCCCGCAGTCCCCCACGATCTTCTCGGGCACCGTCGCCGACAACGTCCGCCTCGGCGACCCCTCGGCCGATGACGACCGGGTCCGACAGGCCCTCGCCGCCGCCCGCGCCACCGAGTTCGTCGACGCGCTCCCCCGGGGCGTCGCCACCGTGCTCGGCGAGGGAGGGCTCCAACTGAGCGGCGGGCAGCGGCAGCGACTGGCGATCGCCCGGGCATGGCTGCGCGACGCGGAGCTGGTGATCCTCGACGAGTTCACGGCCCATCTGGACACCGGGACCGAGCGAGCGGTCCTCGACGCCACCCGCGACCTGCTGCACGGCCGCACCGCGATCCTGATCGCGCACCGTCTGGCCACCGCCCGGCTCGCCGACCGGATCGTCGTGCTCGACGCCGGCCGGATCGTGGGCGACGGCACCCACGACTTGCTGCTCGCTGACTGCCCCACGTACCGGGCGCTGGTGGCGCACCACCGCAGCGGCCCCTTCGACGAGCGGCGCGGAACGCGCGGAGCGACGTCATGATCCGCCGCGTGCTCCGACTCATCGGGCCGGAACGCGGGTGGATCGTCCTCGCCGCGCTGCTCGCCGCGGTGACCACCGGATCCGGCATCGGTCTGATCGCGACCGCCGCGTACCTCCTCTCCCGCGCTGCGGTCGTCGGTTCGACCGCAGCGCTCGGTCTCGCGATCACGTGGGTGCGGCTGTTCGCCGTCCTGCGGGCCACGGCGCGCTACGCCGAGCGGTACGTCGGCCATCTGGGCACGTTCCGGATCGTGACCCGGATCCGGACCTGGGTGTTCCGTTC
>CAJBIS010000097.1 GCA_903953195.1 uncultured Actinomycetes bacterium | reverse complement strand
CGTGCTCCTGGAGTGTGCAGGCTCGGTGCGGGCGGCACCGTGCAGGATTGTACCGGTCGATCCCGTGGAAAGACAGGCGCGACGAGCCGGCGTCAGGTTGCGGCGACCACCACCGCCGGGTCGAGCCGAGACGGATCACTGGCGCGCCGCAGGCTCACCGCGCCCGGAAATCCACGGCCGGAGCCGGTACATTCCCGGCGTGTCCACCGAACCAGTCCCGCTGCCGACGGTCGAGGAGATCACCGGCCTGCTGCGGGGGGTGGTCGACCCCGAGCTGGGCTCCGACATCGTCGAGCTGGGCATGGCCAAGGGCGTGCGGATCGACGACGACGGCGTGGTGCACGTCACGGTCGCCCTCACGACGTCCGGGTGTCCGCTCCGGGCGCAGATCCAGAAGGACATCCGGTCCCGAGTGGGCGGCCTCCCCGGTGTGACCCGAGTCCGCATGGACTGGACCGAGCTGACCCAGGACGAGAAGGCCGCGGCGATGGACCGCGCCCGGCGCAACATCGCCGAGCGAGCCGAGCAGTCGAACATCCCCGCCCGCACCCGCGTCATCATGATCGCGTCGGGCAAGGGCGGGGTCGGCAAGTCATCGGTCACCGTCAACCTCGCCGCGGCGATGGCCCGACGCGGCCTGACCGTCGGCGTGCTCGACGCCGACATCTGGGGGTTCTCGGTTCCTCGCATGCTCGGACTCGACGGTCGCCTGTCCGCCGATGACGGCGGCCAGAAGATCCGTCCCCAGCAGCTCGACGTCGGTGACGGCCGCCTCGAGGTCGTGTCGATGGGCTTCCTGGTCGAGGACGAGGAGTCGGCACTGATGTGGCGGGGCCTGATCCTCAACCGGGCGGTCCAGCACTTCCTCGAGGACGTCGCCTGGGGCGATCTGGACTACCTGCTCATCGACATGCCACCCGGCACCGGCGACGTGCAGATGGGTCTGGCGCGCATGCTGCCCCGGTCCGAGATGGTCGTCGTCACGACGCCGTCGCTCGCAGCGCAGAAGGTCGCCGTTCGGGTGGTCGACATGGGGCGCAAGAACTACCTGCGGATCGTCGGCGTGGTCGAGAACATGTCGGTCTACGTCGATGACGCGGGCAACGAGCACCACATCTTCGGCACGGGTGGCGGCAGCGCACTCGCCGACGACGTCGGCGTGCCGATGCTGGCCCACATCCCGATCGAACCCGCCGTGGCCACCGGTGGCGACGCAGGCACACCGATCGCACTCGGCAGCGGCCCCGCCGCCGAGGCGTTCACCGAACTGGCACGACTGGTCGTCGAGGAGGCCGTCCCGATGACCGACCTGGCCGGATGCTCGGCGCGCATGCTCGACGCCGTCAACGCCGCGCTCGCCGCCTCTGACGCCGCCAGCTGACGCCGCGTCCCCCGATCAGCGGTCGCTCAGGACTCGACGGGTCGGCCGGTCATCGCGTCGTACATCCCACCCGGATGGTCCGGGTCGCCCGGCAGGACGATCCGCAGCCCGTCCGGCGACTCGCGGATGGTCGGGAGCACGGCCGGCACCTCGGCGAGGCCCGCCGCGTGATCGAGCACCGCGGCCGAGTCGTCGAACCGCGTGAGCGCCACCAGTGAGCGGATCGTCGGGAAGATCAGCGTGAACTCACCGGCGGCACTGCGGTCCAACGCCTCCTGCGGTGACATCCAGTAGGTCCCGATCAGCTCCCGGTCGTCGTGGCTGACCTCCTGCCACTCGGGCGCGGCGGCCACGAAGAACCGGGTGTCGTAGCGACGCGGCGCGCCCAGCGGGGTGATCCAGCGCGAGAAGTAGTGCAGCGCGGTCACGTCGACCGCGAGGTCCTCGTCGCGCAGCACGTCGAGCAGCGACCGCTCGCCGGCGTCGACGGTGCGTCGGTGCTGTTCGAACCGGGTCCGGACCTCGGCGTCATCGAAGGCCACCGGCGCCCCGGCCGCGTCGACGGCGAGCAGCACCCCGGCCTCCTCGAACGACTCGCGCACGGCGGCCACCCAGTAGGCGAGTCCGCCATCGGGCAGATCGAGGAGCAGGGAGGCGTCGGCATCGGTCCGGCCGGCGCACCGCTCGTAGATCTCGGCGGTGGCGTCGTCGGGGTCGAGGCCGCCACCCGGGAACACGTATGCGCCCCCCACGAAGTCGGACTGCAGGTTCCGCTGCATGAGGCAGACCTCGAGCCCGTCGACGCCGTCCCGGAGCAACATGACCGTCGCCGCCGGACGCACGGGGACTGCGTCGGGGTCGTCCGGCAGGTTCGGGAACAGATCGCTCACGACTCGGGCGGGCCGAGTTCGAGCGGGCGGTGCACCTCGACGTCGATCACCTCGGCGGTGGCCTCGGCCACCTCGTCGCCGTCACGACGGCCCGAAGCGTCCGCATCGATCCACGGCCCGTTCGCTCCGTATGCGCCGTTCCAACCGGCTGCATCGTTCCAACCGGCTCCGCCGCCGAACGGGTCACCGAGCCCACCGATGTGGATCGTGTTGACCATGCCCACCGTCGCGGCGCGACGCTCCAGCCAGCGCGCCGCGGCGCGACGCAGGATCGCCCGCGTCGGCGGCAGCAGCAGGACGAGTCCGAACAGGTCGCTCACGAACCCCGGAACGATCAGACAGCACCCGCCGACGAGCACCAGTGCCCCATCGATGAGCGACGACGTGGGCATCCGGCCGGCCGCCATCTCGGCGTTCGCACGACGCATGACGGAGAGCCCTTCGCGGCGGACCAGGAACACGCCGAGCACCGCAGCGCCGAGGAGCAGGAGGAGCGTGGGTCCGACCCCGATCCACCCGGCGACCGCCACGACACTCCAGAGTTCGACGAACGCGAAGGCGCCCATCAGCAGGAGTGCGGCGAGCAGGATCACGCCTCGAGGTTAGGTCGGAGCGCCACGACGTTCACGCCGCCGGCGCGGTGCGCTCACAGGTGTGGATCGGTGGGCCGGACGGTGTCGACCGGCCGCCCACGTTCAGCTGGCGTCGAGCAGCGACGTGCGCTCGGACTCGTTGAGCCCGCCCCACACGCCGTGTGGCTCACGGATCTCGAGGGCGTAGTCGAGGCACTCGGACTGCGCCGCGCACTG
>CAJBIS010000096.1 GCA_903953195.1 uncultured Actinomycetes bacterium | reverse complement strand
TTGTTCCGCTCGCGGAGCGTGATCTCGTAGTCGAGCGCCGCCTGCTGGCGGGCCGATTCTTCGGCGACCGCCCGGGCGGTCTGCCGGGCGACCTCGCGGCGCAAAAAAGTGACCCACACGATTGACGCCAAGGCGAGGAAGCCCAAGAGGCCCGCGACAGCCGCAAGCCGAGCTGGGGTCCACCAGGGCGGGAGCCGCACCACCCGAATGTCGCCGCGGTCGCGAACCAGCAGGCCCACCTGCGACAGGCTCGTCGTGCCTCGCACGCTGGATGAATCGCCTTGGGGATTGCGTTCCGCCTGCACGATCCCGGTGATCTCGAGTTCGCTGCCGAGCACGAACGGCTCCGAGTCGGTTTGGTCGCGAGTGGCCACCCGGGCGGTAAACGCCGTGCCGTCTTCCGTCAGCGTGAGCAAGGTGCCGCCGCTGGTCGTGTTGACTGCCTCGAGTTTCCCCTGGCAGCGGATCAGGCAGCCGTCGTAGCTCCCGGGGCGGGCGACACTGCCGACCTGCGAGTGGGTGTCGTTCACGCGGACGATGTAGCCGGGCTGGATACTCAACGGCGGCGGGGGTGTGCCGTGGGAGATCCGTCGGGCGATGGCCCAGGTGATCGCCCCGATCCCGGTCGTCATGTCGGGAAAGCCCGCCACCTCCACGCGATCGCCCGGCTCGAACGTCGAATCGCCGCCTGCCGTGGGGGCCAGATCGACCTGAACACCGCCGATGTCGTCCTGCAGGAAAAGCGTGCCTGGCGTTGCGAAGGAGACCACGCCGGCGGTGCGCACCCGGTGGCCGCCGAGGGGTTTGGGCCGGTAGCGGGCGATGCTCCCCAGGGGCGTGATCGGCAACTCGAACGGACCCAGGGCTGGCTCACGAATCACCCGCAGGTCTTCGCCGCGGGCCAGGTAGAGTCCCGGCGCCACGAACTCACCCCGCGTGTTGCGAAAGCTTTTGCCCACGCCCACCACCTCGACTTCCGCATCGACCAAGCCTTCGGGTAGCTCCGGCATCACGGCCTTCGCGATCGTCACACTGAAGCGGCGAGACGCCGATTCGAACGCGAGCGACCAGCGATTGGGATTCTCGAGCACTGCCTGCACGACCCCGGTCGCCCGAATGCGGCGGCCGACGCCCTCGCCGGCGAAGAGCTGGGCGATATCGAGCGACACCGGCTCTGGCAGCGGCTGCTCCCCCAGCCGCCGGATGTCGTGCATGATGACCCATGGAGCGTAGCCGCCAGGATCGACGACCCCTGTCGCCTCGACCTCGGCGCCCAGCTGCAAGGAGAGCGACTTCAGAATCTCCCGCCAGTGCTTGCCTGCTCCGTCCTGCAGATGCGTGTGGTCGAGATAGATCGCGCTGTCGCCATCCTGAATGACCAGCGGCTGGCCGAGCGTCACGACCCCCCGCACGACGACCGGCCGTTGATGCTCGAACTCCTCGACGGGCAACGCGAGAATCTCGGCGATGGAACGCAACGGCTCGGTAGCGGCCGCGGCGGGCAGGGGGCTGACTGGACGCTCCGCCTCGTTGCCATCGGTTCCCGTCGAACATGCCGCGGCGAGGGCGAAGCCGGCCACAATCGCGGCCATTCCGCGCAGGTCTCGCCTCGGCTGGGGGGGGCTCGCTGTCATCATTCGCTCATTGTATCGCGGCATCGGCGGAACCAGACCGAGAGCCGGCCTCAGCCCGCGGCGGGGAGGTCGGGCAAAAAACTTCCCCCGGCATGCCCTTTCGTACGATGCGGAACGGGGTGGATCAAGCCAACATCAACGGCGTCGATGGGGTATCCGGGGTTCATCAGCCGGGCGACCATCGGCTCCGCATGCTGCCGTTGCCGTTCCATTTTTTCAGTCCGCCTCGCACGTTTCCTATCAAGGGGAGTCCATCATGAGCCGGTCGTCATCCGCCCTCCTGCTTCGCGGCAGCATGGTCGCAACCATGGTGGCCGCCATGTTCACGATCGGTGCCTCGTCGGCCCGAGCCGTCTCATACACGTGGGCTTCCCTCTCCGCAGGCGGCGACTGGACCACGGCCGCCAACTGGAACCCGAACACCGGCTACCCGGGCCTGACGCTCACCGGCACCGACGTCG
>CAJBIS010000095.1 GCA_903953195.1 uncultured Actinomycetes bacterium | reverse complement strand
GTCGACGAGCTGCTCGCGCTCTTCGGACTCGAGGCGTACCGCGACAACTTCGTGGCGGAACTCTCGACCGGCACCCGGCGGATCGTCGAGCTGGCGTGCGCCGTCGGCCATGCGCCGTCGGTGCTGCTCCTCGACGAACCCGCCGGCGGTGTCGCCCAGAAGGAGGTCGAGGCCCTCGGCGGGCTGCTCCTGCGCATCCGCGACGAACTCGGCTGCTCGATGCTCGTCATCGAGCACGACATGCCGCTGCTCGCGTCGATCGCCGATGAGCTCGTCGCCCTCGAGGCGGGCTCGCAGATCGCCGCCGGTGCGCCCGCTCAGGTCCTCAGCGACCCGCTGGTCGTGGCGTCGTACCTGGGTCAGGATCGCTCGGTCGTCCAGCGCTCGGGCAGCGGAGCGCCGCCCGGGGCCACATCAGGGGAGGAGTCGACGTGAGCGACGAACAGCCCGAGCCGAGGCCGTCCATGTCGGGAGCGACGCGACCGGCCATGGGGCGCATCCGGAAGTGGGGACCGCTGACGGCGGTGCTGGCGTCGATGGCCGTGCTCGCTGCGCTGGTCGTGACCAGCAACGGCGACCCCGTGGCCGGAACCGATGAGACGCCGGAATCCGGCGGCATGGCCGACCCGGCGACGATCGAGCTGCCGAATGGGGTGCTCCCGTTCAGCGTCGCGGTGGTACGCGGTGAGGTCGACCGCATCGACTGGGGCGCACGCTGCGACACCGAGAGCGGCAGGCTCCGGCTGCCGTTGTCGCCGCCACCGGAGTGCTTCGCACCGTTCTCCGGCGACAACGGCGGTGCCACCGACACCGGCGTGACCGGCGACTCGATCAAGGTCGTCGTCTACACGCCACAGGCGAACGATCCGGTGCTCAGTTTCATCTACGCGCAGATCGGCAACACGGACACCCCCGACGACGTGTTCAACACCTACGTCGGCTTCAACGAGATCGCGGCCCGCTACTACGAGACCTACGGCCGCAGGGTCGAACTCGTGCAGTACCGCGCCACCGGCGGCATCGGCGATTCGGTCGCCGCGGCCGCCGATGCCGAGACGATCGCCCGCGATCTCCAGCCGTTCGCCGTGCTGGGCGGACCGACGCTCACCTCGGCGTTCGCCGACACGCTGGCCGCGAACCAGGTGCTCTGCATCTCGTGCACGCCGTCCCAGACGGCTCAGTGGTACGAGGAGCGAGCGCCCTACGTCTGGGACATCCAGAAGAACGTCGACCAGAACCTCGCGATGACGGCCGAGTACGTCGGCAAGCGACTCGCGAACGAACCCGCCGCCTACGCCGGCGAGGGCCTACGCGGTCAGCCACGGAAGTTCGGGTACATCTATCTCGAGGGGCCCACGGCCTCGCCGGAACCCCGTGAACAGTTCCTCGCCACGTTGAAGAACGACCACGGCGTCGAGTTCGCCGAGTCGGCGTCGTTCGAGGACCCCATCGGTCTCGCCGGCAAGGCCCGCGAGATCCTCGCCCGGTTCAAGGACGCCGGCGTCACGACGATCCTGTATGCCGGTGACCCGCTGGCCCCGCAGACGCTCACGCAGAACGCGACGGAGCAGGGCTACTTCCCCGAGTGGGTGATCACCGGCTCCGGGCTCGTCGACACGACGATCTTCGGCCGCACGTACGACCAGGCGCAGTGGGCGCACGCCTTCGGTCCGTCGAACCTGTTCGCCCGGGTCAGCCCGTCGGTCGCCGGGTCCGGATTCCTGTACCGCTGGTACTTCGACGGGCAGGACCCTCCGGCGCAGCAGTCGGCGCTGGTGCTCCCCAGCCTCCAGCTGCTCTACGGGGTGCTGCAGGGCGCGGGCACTGACCTGACCCACGAGATGTTCCGTCGGGTGATCTTCGCCGCCGACATCATCGACGGCTCGGTGATCAGCCCGCAGATCTCGTGGGGTGAGCGCGGCATCTGGCCGGGTGTGGACTACGCGGGTCTCGACGACCAGACCGAGGTGTGGTGGAACCCGACGGCCACCGGCGAGGACGAGATCGGCAACCAGGGCACCGGCATGTGGTCGTACGCGGACGGTGGGCGGCGGTTCCTGCCCGGCCAGTGGCCCGACTCGGCGCCGACGCTGTTCGGGACCGGCGAGAACGACGTCACGCTCTACGACGAGCTCCCGCCGGGCATCACGCTGCCGCAGTACGAGCCGCTCCCGCGCACCTGACCGGCGTCGTGTACGTGTCTCGGTGCATCTGCCGTTGAATGCGCAGCTCGTTGCACCGAGACCGCGACGTGTGGTGTCAGGTGTCGTCGTCCTGGTGGCGGAGGAACTCCTGCAGCTCGGCGGCGAGTTCGTCGCCGGTCGGGAGTTCGCCACCGTCGAGCAGCGTGTCGAGGTCGGTGTCCTCGTCGGAGTCGGCGATCTCCTCGAGCTGGTGGACCATCGTCTGGTGCTGCGGGTTCTCGGCGACGAGTGCATCCAGTCGGTCGCGGGTGGCGGCGGCCTCGGCCACCAGATCGCCGTAGCTGGGATCGATCCCGGCGACGCGTGCCAGTCCGTCGAGCAGCGCCACGCTCGCTCCCGGATACGGCATCGACGCCACATAGTGCGGAACCTGCGCCCACAGCCCGACCGTCGGAATCCCGCTGCCGTTCAGTGCCAGGTCGAGCACCGCGTGGATGCCGGCGGGAACGTCGAGGGTGCCGCGGACGTACCCACGCATGTGGTCCGACAGATCCGTCGACGACGTCGTGAGAGCCAGTCGGGTGTCACGGGTGTGGGGGACCGGTGCCGGGTACGCGCCGAGGACCACCGCCATGCGACAGTCGAGCTCGAGGGCGAGCTCGACGACCGAGTCGCCGAACGACTGCCACTC
This sequence comes from uncultured Actinomycetes bacterium, assembly GCA_903953195.1. GTDB lineage: Bacteria > Actinomycetota > Acidimicrobiia > Acidimicrobiales > Microtrichaceae > SXMI01. The sequence goes on along the minus strand of CAJBIS010000095.1, from coordinate 9 downwards.
GAAGTCGGG
>CAJBIS010000094.1 GCA_903953195.1 uncultured Actinomycetes bacterium | reverse complement strand
ATCGACTCGCCCTACGAGGAACCCGAGGCCCCCGAGATCCACCTGGACGCGAGCGGGGCCATCAGCCCCGAGCAGGCGGCGGATCAGGTCATCGACCATCTGCGTCGCACCGGGATCATTCCGACGTGATCCCGTCGTTCCGTCGCGACCTCAATGTCGGAACGACGTGGTCGCTGCCCGCGTGGAGTTCGGGTCCGACGGGCGACGAGCAGGCGGTGCTCGAGGCGGCTGCGGCCGCCGGGTACCGAGGCGTGCAGGGAGCCAACCCGCGCCGCTGTCGCGCCGTCGGTCTGGTGCCCACCACGTTCGCCATCCAACCCGAGCCGGGTGGTCTGGTGGAGCAGGCCCGGCGGTGGTCCGATCTGGGTTTCGCGTGCTGCACGGTCCTGCTCGGCACCGGGCTCGAGGACGACGTGTCCGCCGACCGACTGATCGACGAGGTGCTCGAGGCCGCCGCGACGTCGGGTGTGCCGATCTACGTCGAGACGCACCGTGGCACCGTGACGCAGGACATCTGGCGCACGCTCCGACTCGTCGAGCGTCACCCGGATGTGCGCTTCAACGCCGACCTCTCGCACTGGTACACCGGCCACGAACTCGGCATGGCCGACATGTCGGCCGTCGTGGAGCGGTTGGCGCCGGTTCTCGACCGGGTCCGCTACGCACACGGCCGCATCGGGACATCGGGAAGCATTCAGATCGACGTCGGCGACGGTGATCCCGTTGCGCACCCCTCGGTCGCGCACTTCCGGCAGCTGTGGTCGCGGGCGATGGCCGGGTTCATCTCCGGCGCGGCCGACGACCCGGTGCCGCCGCCGGACCTGCAGCTGGGGTTCGCGCCCGAACTGCTCCCCGCCGAGTTCGGGTACGCCCGGCTCGTGCCCGGTCCGGACGGTTCGATGGAGGAGGAAGGCGACCGCTGGTCGCAGGCGCTGGTCCTGTCCGACATCGCCGAGGCCTGCTTCGTCGAAGCCGCCGATGCCGCCGGAGCGTCCGCGTGACCGATGCCGGCGACGTCGATCTCGATGATCCGGGCACGCTCCTTCGTCCCGACGTGCTCGATGATCCACGAGCGTTCCACGACGCGCTGCGCGCCCGCGCTCCGGTGTGGAAGATCCCGGGTCAGGACACGTTCGTGGTGTCCGATCCCGCGCTGGTCCGCGAGGCGGTCGGTCGGCCCGACGAGTTCTCGTCCAATCTGACGAGCGTCCTGCACGACGACGGAAACGGCCGTCCGGCTGTGTTCCGCATGTCCCGACCGGGCGACCCGGTCAACGTGTTGTCGACCGCCGACCCGCCCATCCACACGCGACATCGTCGGCTGCTGCAGCAGCATCTCAGTCCGGCGGCGGTCGCGGGCCTCGAACCCGTCGTCGAACGCATCGTCGACGCCTGCCTCGATCAACTGCTCGACGATTCGTCCGTCGACGCCGTGCCGATCTTCACGGACGCGGTCCCGATCCGGACGATCTCCGAGGTGATCGGGCTGCCCGCGGAGGACGCCGACGACCTGGTTCGGCGGGTGCGTGAGACCGGGACGCTCCTCGACGGGACCGCCGAACTCGACGGCCTGAATGCCGGTGCGGTCGCCGCGCTCGAACTCACCGGGTACGTCGACGACCGACTGCACGCGTCGCTGGCCGCTGAGGTCTCCGACCGGCAGGGTCTGCTGGCGGTGCTGGCGGACGCAGTGGAGTCCGGGGACCTCGGTGCCGGTGAGGCGCGTGACATCCTGGTCGTGCTGGTGTCAGCCGGATCCGAGACGACGTCGAGCCTGCTCGCCACTGCGGTCGAGAACCTTGCGATCGATCAGGAGCTGCAGAACCGTCTGCGACGCGACCCGTCGGGGATCGCGGACGCCATCGAGGACATGCTGCGCACCGACGGTCCGTTCCAGTTCCACTACCGGTACGTCACGGGTGACACCGAGCTGGGCGGCGTTGCGATCCCGGCCCGCGGTCGGCTCCTGCTCATGTGGGCGGCCGCCAATCGTCCGGCGCCTGGGTCGGCCGCGACCCGTGACACCTCCGACGATCGAGGCCCGGCTCCGCACTTCGCGTTCGGTCGAGGTCTGCACTTCTGCATCGGGGCGCCGCTGGCCCGGCTCGAGGCTCGCGTCGCGTTGGAACGTCTGCTGGCGCGAACCGAGTCGATCGGACTCGACCCCGACCGGCCGCCGACCCGTCGGCCCAGCATCTTCATCCGGCGGCACGACACCCTGCCGGTCCGGACGGTGACCGCCCTCCCACCGGCCTGATCGACGACCACGACGACGTCGGCGGCGCCTAGGCTGCGTCGGTGACCACGCCAACGGTGCGCTGCGAGGGGCTCCGGAAGTCCTACGGCGACCGGGTGGCCGTCGACGGCGTCAGCTTCGAGATTGCCGCCGGCGAGTCCTACGGGCTGCTGGGACCGAACGGCGCGGGCAAGACCACGACCATCTCGATGATGTGCGGCCTGCTGCACGCGGACGCCGGCCGGATCGAGGTCGTGGGCCGGCCGATGACCACCGGCCGGTGCGACGCGAAGCAGCTCCTGGGACTGGTGCCCCAGGACATTGCGCTCTACCCGGATCTGACCGCCCGCGAGAACCTGGTGTTCTTCGGCCGCCTGCAGGGGTTGAGTCGTTCCGATCTGAGGACCCGGATCGACGAGGTGCTCGAGATCGTGGCGCTCGAGGATCGTGCCGGCGACCGGGTCGACGGGTTCTCGGGTGGCATGAAGCGACGCTGCAACATCGCCGCCGCGCTCCTGCACCGGCCCCATCTGCTGGTGCTCGACGAGCCGACCGTCGGGGTCGACCCGCAGAGTCGGGCCTCCATCCTCGACGGGATCGCCAACCTCCAGGCCGCAGGCATGGCCGTGCTGTACACGACGCACTACATGGAGGAGGCCCAACGGCTCTGCGACCGAATCGGAATCATCGATGAGGGCCGACTGGTCGCCGAGGGCACCCAGTCCGAACTGATCAGCGCGGTCGGACAGAGCCCGGTCGTGCGGCTCACCGCCTCGGGTGACCTGCGCACCCTGGCGGATGCCGCGAGCCTGCAGCCACAGGTGTTGCGTGCGTCAGCGGGCGACGGTCGACTCGAGGTGGCCGTCGCGGAGCCGGCACGCGCGCTCGCTCCGCTCATCGAGCTCGCGGAGTCGTGCGGCGTTGCCGTGGCGGGCGTCGATGTGGTCGAGCCCGATCTCGAGTCGGTGTTCCTGCACCTCACCGGCAAGGCACTCCGGGACTGACCGTGCAGACCGTCGAGCCGCCCGTCCGAACCCGATCGGGTCGCAGCGCGGCGTTCGTGCTCGCCGCCAAGGACGTCCGGCGGGGACTCCGGAGCAAGGCGCTGATCCTGACCGCGGTCGTGGGGCCGCTGGCGCTCGGCCTGATCATGGCGCTCGCGTTCGGTGGCACGTCGGGCCCGTCGGCGACGATCGCCGTGGTCGACCTGGACCGGACACCCACGAGCGCCGGCGTGATCAGCGTGCTGCAGGAGCAGTTCCGGGACGGCCCGGTGGAGCTGGTCACCGATGTCGGGGACGCGTCAGCGGCCGTGACCGACGAGCGGGTCGACGCCGCGCTGGTCATCCCGGTGGGGTACGCCGCGTCGTTGGTCACGGCGCCCGAACCGCTCCAGGTGGTGCGCAACTCGCAGCGGGCGATCCCGGGTGAGATCGCCGCGGCGATCGCCGGTGAGATCGCGTCGCAGTCGGACCTCATCCGGGCTGCGACCTCGACCGTCGCCGCGCTCGACCGCGACGCGACCTCGGTGGTGGACGTTGCCGAGGTCCGACCCGCGATCTCGGTCGACGTCGGCGATCTGGGCCGGGCCTTCAGTGCACCGCTGTACTTCGGTCCGCTCACGATCTTCCTGTTCCTCGGACTCGGTGGCGCGGCGCGGAGCCTGGTCCGCGAGGACCGCGAGGGCACGTTGGCGCGCATCCGCTCGACGTCGGTGTCGCCGCGAGCGCTGGTCGGCGGAGCGTCGCTCGGTGTGTTCATCCAGGGTGTGCTGGCTGCCGGCACCGTCTACCTGGTGTCGACCGTGGTGTTCCGGGCGCGCTGGGGGTCTCCCGTCGAGGTGATCGTGGTGCTGCTCGCCCTCGTCGTGTCGCTCAGCGGCCTCTCGGCGTTGATCGTGGCGGTGTCGCGGACCGAGGCGCAGGCCGAGGGGTGGACGAACGCGCTGGCCTTCCTGTTCGGCATCCTGGGCGGCGCGTTCTTCGGTGGCGCCCAGTTCCCCGGGTTGCTCGGTGCCGTCGGCTCGCTCACCCCGAACGCGATCGCCATGCGCGCGCTCGTCGAGCTCGGTCCCGGTCGACGCGACCTGCTCGAGGTGCTGCCGTTGCTCGTGGCACTCGTGGCGATCGGCGTGGTCGGGCTCGCCGTCGGATCCCAGCTGATGGTTCGGAGGCTCCGATGAGCGCGCCGCCGTTGTCGACCGCCCCTGAGCCGGTGCCGCCGACGGCGCCGTCTCGTCCGTCGTCGCCGAGTGTGTGGACGGTCGCCCGCGCCGTCGCCGCCGTCGACCTGCGCCGGCTGGCACGCGACAAGGTCGCCCTCTTCTTCATGTTGTTCCTGCCGTTCGTGCTGATCCTCGCCCTCGGCGTGGCGTTCCCGTCCGATGCCGGCAAGGTCCGCGTCGGGGTCGTGGCCCGCGAGACCACCGGTGTGGGCGGCAAGCTGCTCGAGGCCGTGGGTGGCGCCGACAACCTCGACGTCAGGTTCTACGACGACGACCGTGCCGTGGTGCGTGACATCCAGCTCGGCGAGATCGACGCCGGCATCATCATCCCGGCCGGGCTGACCGAGGTGGTCGAGTCGGGCGGAACGGGCCAGGTCCGACTCGAGCTCGACCCGGCGAACCAGGCCTCGGCGATGCTGCGCAACATGCTCGACGCGGTCGTCGAGAACCAGGCGCTCGTGCTGACGGCGGCTCGGTTCGCCGAGAACCAGACCGGCGTCGACCAGCAGCGGGCGCTGGCGGCGGCCGAGGAACAGGTGCGGCAACTCACACGCGGTCAGGTACAGGACCGGACGGTCGGCGGGTCGGGCGTGCCGATCTCCGGCTTCGCATTCACCGCGCTGTCGCAGCTGATCCTGTTCATGTTCATCAACTCACTCGCAGGCGGATCCTCGCTGGTCGAGATGCGCACGCTCGGCGTCGCCGATCGGGCCATGACGGCGCCGGTGTCGACCGCCGGACTCGTCGGCGGGATCACCATGTCGCGGTTCGCCATCGCGCTCGGTCAGGGGTTCCTGATCGCCGTCGTCTCCGCCGTCGCCTTCGGCGTCGACTGGGGTGACCCGGCCGTGCTCGTCGTGGTCGTCACGCTGTTCGCGCTCGTCTCCGCTGGTGCCGGCGTGCTGATGGGAGCGCTGGCCCGGACTCCCGATCAGGCCGTGGCGTTCGGCATCCCGCTGGCGCTCGTCATGGCGGCACTCGGCGGCTGCTTCTTCCCGCTGTCGGTCGCTCCGCCGGTCATGCAGGTCGTCGCCCGCGTCCTGACGCCACAGGCGTGGGCCACGGGTGCGCTCACTGAGTCGGTGTTCGACGGCGCCTCGCTGCCGGATGTCGCAGTGAACGTCGTGGTGCTGTGCGGGTTCGCCGCGCTGTACCTGTCGCTCGGGGTCGTGCTGCTGCAACGCCGACTCGAACGCCGCTGACCCCGGGTGGTTCAGGTCGCGGCCGGCCGGTCCCGGTAGGGGTCGACGACCACGAACCTCGGGTCGATCTCGCCGGGTTCGAGCGGGCGCATGAGCAGATCGATCCCCGTCCAGAGCGTGCGAGAGGGCGGGAAGAACACCAGCGGTCCGACGAGCGCCAACGTCAGTTCGGCCACGAGCAGCGGCCCCAGCGGCACGTCGGGGTAGAACGCGATGCTCCCGCCGAGCAGCACCACGAGCATCGCCCCGAAGATGACGGTCGAGTTCAGTCCGAGCGACCCGATCCAGTGTCCTTCGACGCGCTCGAACTTCAGGGTGCAGGTCGGGCAGCGCTCCACCATGGCGAACCAGTTCCGGAACACGTGACGGCCACCGCACGCCGGGCACCGGATGAACAGCCCCCGGACCAGCAGCACGCTCGGCCGCACACCGAGTTGGATCGGCGTCGGAATCTGCTTCCGGGGACGCCGCCGGGGCGCGGGTTGCGGCTGGGTCACGACGGAACGCTACGCCGTGCCGTCGACGACCCGTTCATCGCTGCCGGGGGTGCTCGGCAACGGCATCGTCATCGCCGAGCAGCAGACGCAGATCGGCCTCGTCGCGTTCGGTCGATCCCGGGAGCAGCCGCGCCGGCCACTGGGTCGGCGAACT
>CAJBIS010000093.1 GCA_903953195.1 uncultured Actinomycetes bacterium | reverse complement strand
GAGCACTTCAGCGGCACCATCGTCGCCGCCGAGGACCTGACCGTCGTCGAGACCTGACACTCCCGACGGGGCGACGACGCGTCAGCCCAGGAGCTCGGCCAGGTCCACCGCCCGACCCTCATCGATCGATCGGTGCGCCGCAGCACCCATGACGACCGACAGCAGCCCGTCGTCAACGGTGACCGCCGGCGGCTGACCCGCACGGACCGCCGCGGCGAAGTCGACGTGCTCCAGATAGCTGGCGCCGTGATGGTGGCCCACGTAACCGATGCCGTCGTCGTCGGCGACCGGTCCCTCGCTGACCGGCCAGTCGGGTCCGCGACCGCCGACCACCAGCTCGGCGGTCCGGCCCCGTGCGAGCTCCATGAAGTTCGGAATGTGCACCTCGACCTTGCCGGCGTCGCCGGTGGCCACCAACTCCTGCTCCCAGCGCGAGCCCTCCGCGAACATGCACAGATCGAGCAACGCGCGAGCTCCGTCGTCGTAGTCGACGACCACGAAGGCGTTGTCGAGGATGTCGGGCGTCTCGCCGGCGGCGAACGCGGTGTCGTAGCGCTCGTCGAGATGGTTCACGTCCTGCGCTCCCGATGCCAGCACGCGCACCGGCCGGCCCGGCAGCACCAGGTTCATCAGGTCGAAGAAGTGGCAGCACTTCTCGACGAGCGTGCCACCCGTGTTGCGGGTGAATCGGTTCCAGTCGCCGACCTTCACGAGAAACGGGTAGCGGTGCTCCCGGATGGCGAGCATCACGACGCGTCCGGCCGCACCGGAACGCACCTCGGCGACGAACCGTTGCACGGGCGGCATGTACCGGTACTCCAGCCCCATCCACACCACGCCCGGATGCGCCGCCGCGGCGTCGCGCACGGCGAGGGCGTCCTCGACCGTCGTGCACAGCGGCTTCTCGATCATCAGGTGGAGCGGGCGGCCCCACAACGGATCGAGCACGGCGCGGTGCGTCATGTTCGGCGTCGACACCACCACCGCGTCGAGCTGCTCGGCGGCGAGCATCGCCTCGGGATCCTCGTAGGTCACCAGCGTCCCGCCCGAGGCGGCGACCGCGGCATCGAGCGAGGGGCCGTGCGGATCGGCAGCCGCGACGGCGACCGCACCCGGCAGCGCCACCACGTTCCGGATGTGCTCGCAGCCCATCATCCCGACGCCGATGAACCCGTACCGCAGATCGCTCATCACCCCAGCCTGCCCTAGCGTGGACGCATGGACGTACGACCCCGACCCAACCTGCTCTGGCGCCTCTTCGTGGTGATCGGACTCGGCACGCTCGTGCTGCTGTCGGTGAGCGACGACGCCTGGGATCGATTCCGCGGCGCCGTCGGCGAGGTGATTCCACGCTCGGCGATCCGCCAGCTCGTCGTCGGCACCCTGGGCGTGCACGCGCTCGAGGCGATCGTCGTCTTCGCTCGTGCCCGTCGCGCCGGGCTCGAGCACCCGGGGCGCTGGGCGATCTCCACGTTCGTGTGGGGCTTCCCCGTGATGTCCCGCCTCCGCCGGGCCAAGCGGGCGATCGCCGCCGGAGAGCCGTCGGTCGAGGTCGACGCCGTCGCTGCGGCGGCCTGATCGGGCGGCGTCACGACGTCGGCGACGCTGCAGGCACCTCGATCGCCGCGATGTCGACGACCGCCGGGGCGACGGTCGCCGGACGAGCCGGCGCCGTTGCCGCATCGGGGAGCGACGGCTGCGGTCCGGGAATGGGCTGAGGTTCCATCTCCGGGAACTCGCTGCGCTCCACACGTTCGCGCCGGTCCAGCTCCACCAGTGTCAGCGCGCCGGTCGACCAGTCGGTGGCCGTGGCCGGACCGTCACACGGTGCCAACGACTGCAGCTCCGCCGGCGCCGTCCGTGTGACCACGTTCGAACTGAAACAGTTCCGCAGCGCCGCCGGATCGGTGTCCAGGACCCCGAGTGCCAGGTCGGCGACCTGCGCGCCGGTCGAGACGTTCCCCTCGACACGGTTGCCCGTCGGCTGCCACACCGTCACGTCGATCCGCTTGGTCGACGGCACGAACGACCGACTGCTGCACGGTTCGGTCGCCGTGACGTCGTCCGGCGACACCGTCGACGCGCCGGCCTCGGGGTAGGGCACCAGCGCGATCCCGAGGTTCGGGGTGCCGTCGACCCGGTTGGCCTCGATCACGTTGTTGCGACCACCGGCGACGACGATCCCGCTCCGATCGGCGAAGAGTCCGGCGTCGACCAACGGCAGGTCGGTTCGACCGTTGCCGGTCACCACGTTGCCGGCGATCGTCGCCGACTGCTGCGGGTGGCACAACGAGAAACTGCCGCTCTGCAGCAGCACCCCGATGCGGTTCGACGCGAACGTCGAGTTGATCACCTGCAGGTCGCCGCCTGCGTTCGTCAACAACACGCCCACGCCGTTGTCCCGGGCCGTGACGTCGTCGATGCGGATCCGGCAGGGGAAGCACTGGTTGATCGACACGCCGCTGTCGCTGCTGCCCGAGGTCCACACGTGCTCGATCGTGCCGTTGACCGAGTCGAACACGCTCACGCCGTTGCGGCCGTTGCGGTACGCCGTCACGTACGCGGCGCGGAATCCCAGCGCGTTCGTCCACGACACACCCACGTCGCCGAAGTTGCGCACCGTCAGGTTCTCGACCGCGACGCCGCTGGTGTCGACCACCCGGATCCCGGTGCCGAGGTCGTCGCCGCCGTCGAGGACCACGCCGTTGCGGTCCGTGCCACGGATGGTGATCCCATCCGCGATCACCACCACCGACTCCCGGTAGATCCCCGGTGAGACCAGCACCAGATCGCCGGCCGACGACGCGTCGACCGCGGCCTGGATCGAGGGGTAGTCGGCGGGAACGGCCCGGGTCACCGGCTCGCCGCTGTCACTCGACGAGCATCCCACCGCCACTGCGGCGATCGCCGCGAACGAAGCAGCGGCGACGACGAGCCGTCTCAGTAGTGCCACGGGTGGTCGGACCAGTCCGGATCGCGCTTCTCGAGGAACGAGTCGCGCCCCTCAGCGGCCTCGTCGGTCATGTACGCGAGCCGGGTGGCCTCACCGGCGAACACCTGTTGTCCGACCAGACCGTCGTCGATCAGGTTGAACGAGTACTTCAGCATGCGCTGCGCCGTGGGCGACTTGCCCATGACCTTGCGCCCCCAGTCGAGCGCGACCCGTTCGAGGTCCTCGTGGTCGACCACGGCGTTCACCATGCCCATGCGGTGCGCGTCGTCCGCCGAGTACTCGTCGCCCAGGAAGAAGATCTCGCGGGCGAACTTCTGCCCGACCTGGCGGGCCAGATACGCGGAGCCGAACCCGCCGTCGAAGCTGGCGACGTCGGCGTCGGTCTGCTTGAAGCGGGCGTGCTGTCGGCTGGCGAGGGTCAGGTCCGACACGACGTGGAGGCTGTGGCCACCGCCTGCGGCCCAGCCGGGCACGACACAGATGACGACCTTCGGCATGAAGCGGATGAGTCGCTGCACCTCGAGGATGTGGAGGCGGCCGCTGCGGGCCGGGTCGATGCTGTCGGCGGTGAGCCCGGGCTCCCCTCCGGCGTCGTCGGTCGTGTACCGGTAGCCGTCCCTGCCGCGGATCCGCTGATCGCCCCCCGAGCAGAACGCCCACCCGCCGTCACGCGGTGACGGCCCGTTGCCGGTGAGCAGGACGCAGCCGACGTCCGACGTCTGCCGGGCGTGGTCGAGCACGCGGTACAACTCGTCGACGGTGGCGGGCCGGAACGCGTTGCGAACCTCGGGCCGGTCGAACGCCACGCGGACCACACCGGCGTCACGAGCCCGGTGGTAGGTGATGTCGCGCAGCGCCTCGAAGCCGGGCACCGTGCTCCAAGCCGACGGATCGAAGATCGCCGAGACCCGTGGGTCCCGGTCGGCGTCCCGGGGTGCGTCGTTGTTCACGGGAGCGAGCATACGGTCCCGCCCGGCGCGTCCCGGGTCACGGGAGCGCACGCGCACCGGCCCGCGGCGTCCGGACCGATGGGAGGTCCGGACGGCCCGCGGGCCGACACGTGGAGGGACTGTGGCTCAGGGGGTGACGACGATCCGGCCCTCACCGCCGGCCGGGTACTGGGCCGCGCTCACGGTCGGGCGTGCGGGCAGACCCCCCGGGGTCCCGGTGGCGAGCGACTGCAGGTAGTCGACCCAGACGGCCTCGTAGGTGGCACCCAGGTTGACCCGATCGCTGGCAGGAGTGTTCGTGAGCGTCGTGAAGTTGTCGCCGCCGGCGGCCGTGAAGCTATTGGTCACGATCCGCACCGACGGGGCGCCGGACACCGGCACGCCGCCGGCGACGATCGGGGTGCCATCCGCCAGTTCGACGCTGACGACCCGGCTGCCCGGAACCGTCACCACTCCGGAGGTGATGACCTGCGCCGATCCGGCGACCGAGTAGGTCACCTTCATGCCACCGACCTGGAGGAACTGCCCGCCGGCGCCCGGCAGGCTCGACCCGGCACGCTCCAGGATCTCCTTGAGTTCCGCCGGGGTCACGTCGTTGACCACGGTGAGCAGGTTCGTGAAGAACGCCAGGGTGTCGAGGGTGTTCTTCCGGGTCACGACGCCGGGGGCCACGCCACCGACGGGCAGGACCGGACCCGCGCTGTCGCGGATCCCGCCACTGTTCTGGACGGCGACGACGGGGTTGCCGGCACCGCGGACGGGAAGTCCGGCGGCCGGGGCGTACTCGTCGTAGGCGGCCAGGTAGGCGTCGGTGACGGTGTTGCCGGTGTTGGTCTCGGCCGTCCGGTTGCCCGGTGCGGTGAAGGTGTTCGACCCCCGGGCCGTGTTCAGCACGACCTCGGTGTTGACGATCGGCTGGTTGAACGCCGTCGTGCAGGCCTCCACCGGAGCCACCGCGGAGGTCTGGATGGCGGCGTCCGGCGTCACGGCGTCGGTGACACCGAGCGTCGTCGCACCCGCCGAGGCGGGGACGACCCGGCGAGGGAAGCTGTCGTCGCCGTCGACCGAGGCCACGTCGCCGGAGGCGTCGAACGCCACGTCGAGGCGGCCCTGGTAGCGGTAGTTGCCGCTCGTCGTCACGATCGGCACGGACGCACCGTCCGCTGCGGTCTGCAGCGTCGGGTAGGTGCCGATCGGGGCCGTCTCGCCGGGGAGAAGCTCATCGGTGTCGGGGACCGCCGGGTTGGCGAGCAGCTCGTCACCGCCACCGGCGACCGCCACGTCGACGCCCTCGAGCAGGCCGACGAGCGCCTTGTCGTTGGCGATGTCCTGGAGGTGCGACACCACGACGATCCGCTCCACGCCGAAGCCGTTCCGGAGTCGGTCGACCTCGACCTGCACGGCATCGGCCGTGCTGGCCAGATCCGGCGTGACGGTCACGTTGCGGGGGGACGAGATGGTCGGCAGGAGCGGTGTCGTGGCGCCCACGACACCGAAGCGGCCGCCCGTCACCCGGTCGGTGACGATCTTGGACCGGGCCACGACCTGGTCGCCGACGGTTGACCCGGTGAGGAGTCCGTCGCCGTCCACCAGCGAGGCGAATCCGGCCTCACCCGAGAAGTCCAGGTTGGCCGACAGGAACGGCTGCGTGAGGCGGCCGTTCGTCCGGAAGCCCTTGATGAACCGCTCCAGGAAGTCCGGGTTGAAGTCGAACTCGTGGTTGCCGAGCACGTGGGCGTCGTAGTCGATCTGGCGCTGGGCGACGGCGTCGTAGACCGGGGTGCTCGCCGGCGCCGGCGGCAGCACGCAGGCCAGGGTCGACGATGCCAGGAAGGCGTCTCCGGCGTAGACGTTGAGCACCGAGTTGCCCTGGGCCCGGGCGTCACGTCGCTCGCGGTCGGCGACCGCAGCGAACCCGGCGACGCCACCGACGGGAAGGCTCGTGCCGCCCGACGACGCCGTCTGGGTCAGCAGCGCCGACTCGCCGTCGTTGTTGTGCAGCAGCGTCAGCTCACCGGCGCCGTCGGGGTCGATCGGGCCGTACAGCACGACGCTGCCCGAGATCTCGTGGGAGACCGTGACCAGGGGAAGCCCGCTCGGGCTGCGGTCGGCCATCACGAAGCTGACCCCCTCGGGGCCGGCATCCGTCTGGGCCACCGGAAGGTCGAAGTCACGGGTGTTCAGGTACTGCAGGAACTGCGGGGCGGTCGGGTTCGAGACGTCGTAGACCATGACGCCACCGACCCGCTCCAGGCCGACGAAGGCGAGCTGGTTGCCGTCGACGACACCGGTCGCCGCACCCTCGGGCTCGGGCCCCTTGTTGTCGGACCGGTCATCGAAGGTCGAGTTCTCGTTGCCGGCGTTGAAGAACTCGGGGAGCGTGGCGGCGATCACCTGCTCGAACTCATCACCCGTGTCGGACACGCGGACGCCGCTCTCGTCGTAGACCGAGAACGAACGGGTGCCGAAGGCGTTGAGCGCCGTGTACTGGCCGCTGCCGTTCTTGGGGCTCGTATTGGTGATGTTGAGGCGACCAACCTTGGGGTCGGTCTTGATCGTGGCGTCGGCGAAGACGGTTGGGTCGAGCGTGACTGACTTGACCCGGACCTCCTCCTTGAAGGTCGTGTAGTCACGGGCGTCGCCCTCGTTGGCGGTGAGGTAGTACGTCGTCGAGCCGACCCGGAACGAGGCGATGGCGTCGGGCAGGGGCAGGCCCTGGACCGGCCAGTTGGCGACGTTGATCGTGGAGTCCTTGTCCGAGGCGTCGATCGCGTTGCCCGGCAGGCTGTGGTCGATCGTGCCGAGCGGCTGGATGGAGACGACCGTCTTGCCGAGCAGGTCGATCTCGGCCACTGCGTTGTTCTCCTGCAGCGTCACCCACGCGGTGGCGAAGGTCGGGTCGATCGAGGGGTACTCGGGCTCCAGGTCCTGGGCAACCGATGCTCCGGGGCCGAAGATGCGGACACCGGCGGGCAGCTCGGCGGCGCGGCTGCCACCGGCGTTGAAGTCGGCGAAGCCGATCGTGGTCGTGTTGGCGGTGACGAGCGGTGAGCCCGTGAACGACGGCGAGGACGGCTCCAGACTGGAGGTCAGCGGGTAGAGCGGCTCGAGCTCGACGATGCTCACGGAGCCCTCGGGGTCGACGGAGTAGTCGGAGGATGGCTCACCCTCGTTCGCAACGACGGCGCGGGCGCCGTTCGACCCGATGACCACCGAGTCGGGGTCGGCGCCGACCGTGGTCTGGCCGAGGAACCGGCCGTTGCGGTCGAAGGCGACCAGCGTGCCGGGATCGGTGGCCACCGGGGCGGTGACCGTCACCAGCACCAGCCCTCGGCTGATGGCGGCGCTGGTCGGGCCGGAGCCGTAGGCCGCGAGCGAAATGCGCTGCACCAGGGTCGGGTTGGCGGGGACGGTCACGTCGACCAGGTCGATGCTGTTGTCGTCGCTGTTCGTCACGACCATCCGATCGCGGTCCAGTGATGCGATCTCGCCGGACCCGTTCCCCAGCCCCGTCTCGTACCGGCCGAGCAGACCGAAGGTCGGGACCGGTCCGGCCGGCGGTTGCGGCGGTGAGGGCATGACGCAGGCTGCGGCCACGAGGGCCAACAGTGCGACGACGGCGGACAGCGACATGATGCGACGCATGGACATCTCCCAACGGTGGACCGTGACAGCCTCAGCACGGCTCGGGCGCATCCTGTTCGGCCCATCTGACGGTGAGCTGCCGACCGGGTGTCGCGACCGGAACGACTCGGTGAACTCTCGCCGGTCAGCCGAGGATGGCGGCGACCAGCTCGGCGAGCAGGTCGTCTCCGGCGGTGTAGGGCGTGTACACGCACACCCGCTCGGCGTGCGCCCCGTACCGTCGCTCGATGGTCGCTGCGACCTGCTCCGGGG
>CAJBIS010000092.1 GCA_903953195.1 uncultured Actinomycetes bacterium | reverse complement strand
GGACCCGGTCGAACCCGAGCCTGACGAACCGGTCGAGCCCGAGCCGGTCGAACCCGAGCCCGAGGAGCCGCTGCCGCTCGACGAGGACCCGGTCGAGCCGGAACCACTCGAGCCCGAGCCACTCGAGCCCGAGCCACTCGAGCCCGACCCACTCGAGCCCGACGTGCCACTCGAGCCGGAACCCGATGTGCTCGACGAGGCGCCCACGATGGTGGCGATCTCCGGGCCGGCGATGACGACGACACCGGCGTCACTCGGCTGGTTCTTGGCCAGCTCCGCGCCGTTGGGCAGGGCCTGCACCTGCGACGAGTTGAGGCCGAGAATCCGGGCGAGGGCCTTGGCGCTCGCCTCGAAACCGGGCGAGTAGTACACGGTGGTCACCGACACCTGGGACTGGGCATCGGTCGCGGTCGAGTTGCTGTACCCGTTCTGGGCCAGGAACGCCGTGGTCTTGCCGGCGAGCCCCGAGACGGGAGAACCGTTCGCCACGACCACCTTGACCTGCTGCGGCGCCTTGTCGGTCGTCGGCACGGTGGTGGTCGGCGCCGAGCTGGTCGTCGTGACCGCCGCCTCGTCGGTGTTGATCTTCACGCCCTCATCACTCGACTGGAACCCCACTCCGCCGGCACGGACGAGCAGGATCAGCCCCAGGACGACGCCCACCCCCACGAGGATCAGGCCTCGAGCGGCCGGGCTGGGGCCGGCGGGCGGCCCGGAGCGCTGCGGGGTCCGGGGACGATCAGTTGCTGTCATGGCTGTCCACCCTAGTCAACGGTCATCGATCCGGTAGAAGAGAGTCGTGGACAACCGGGACCCCCGCCGCAGCCCGGGACGATTCCACCTGATCGTCGGCGTCCTCGCCGCCGCCGGGCTCATCTGGTTCGTGATCGCCGAGTGGCCCGAGTTCCGGCAGGCGATCGCCCAGATCCGCAGCATCGACGCGGCCTGGCTGGCTCTCGGGCTGGCCACCAGCATCATCTCGATCGTGTTGTTCGCCGGTGTGCGGGTGGTGCTCCTCCACGCCACCGGCGGCCGAATGGGGCTCGGGCGGGCCACGTCGGCGTCGTTCGCGAGCGGCGCAGTGGCGGCGACGATTCCCGGCGGCGGGGCCGTGGCCACCGCCTACATGGTGCAGCGCTACCGGGAGGCCGGTGCCGACGCCGCGGGCGCGACCTGGGTCACCGTCGCCTCGGGCATCGTCGCACCGTCGGTGCTCGTGTTCATGACGCTCACCGGCTTCGCCATCCTCGGCGACGGGTCGAGCGCCGTGGTCGGACCCGGCCTGTTCGCGGTCGCGCTGCTGGTCGCGTTCTTCTGGGTCACCCGGAATCCTCGGGTGCTGCACCGTCCGACGATGGCGGTGATTCACGTGTGGCGGCGGATGCGGCGACAGCCGGTCGACGACACACCGTCGGTCGCCACCGAGTTCGTGGACCGGTTCGGCGACATCCGAGCCGGGGTGTGGCGCTGGTCGGCGGCCTGGTCGCTCCAGGTGCTCAGCTGGCTCGGCGAGTTCGTGACGTTGGTGGCGTCGATCCTCGCCGTCGGCGGCACCGTTCCGTGGGCGGCGGTGCTGGCCGCCTACGGAACGAGTCAGCTCGCCGGCGCGATCCCGCTCATCCCCGGTGGCGCCGGACAGGTCGAGGCGGTACTCGTCATCGGTCTCACCGCGGCGGGTGTCGACACACCGACGGCGCTCGCCACCGCGGTCGTGTTCCGCATCTGCTCGCACTGGCTCGTGGTGCCGATCGGATGGATCTGCTTCGCCGTGCTGCGCCGTCGCGGGGTTCAGTAGCGACGGCCCCAGCTCGACTCCTGCCCACGGCGGCGGATCCGGCGGAGTTGCGGAACCGTGAGCTTCATCGCCGCGGCCAGTGTCGACTCGTCCGATGACACGCCCCCCGATCCGAGGCGCGCCTCGCTCTCCTTCGGTCGCCGCTCGGCCGCGGCGGCCGACACCGCCTCCTGGATGTGGGGACGGGCGAATGCCGCGAACGGGACGGCCGATCCGGCCTCGAAGCGCTGGACGCAGTCGATCAGGGCGATGCGACCAACGGCGAGCAATGCCGAGCGTGTCGCGACGTCGTGGACGCGGGGGTCGAGTCCATCGACGATCTCGCCCACGAGTCCGTCGTTGCGGATGACGAGATCGGTCTCTTCCGGGTTCATGGGTGTGCTCCTCAGCTGGCCGTCGCTCGAGTCGCCGGCGACCACTAGGGAATCGGCCGCGTCACCGACG
>CAJBIS010000091.1 GCA_903953195.1 uncultured Actinomycetes bacterium | reverse complement strand
TGGAGCAGGTGACGCTGGGTGACCAACCGGCCGGGGTGCCGGAGGAGCATCGTCACGAGCGCCCATTCCGTCGGCGTCAGGTGGACCTCGTCGTCGCCGACGGTGGCGCGGTCCCGATCACGTGTGAGATCGCTCCTTCGATGAGCGGGGCGGTGACGGCAACGCAACCCGTTTCGGGTTCCGGACCACCCGCTCCTACGATGACCCCATGGCCGACGCCCCCGCAGTGACCCCCGTCGAGATCCGGGTCCAGGACCTCGAGAAGGTCCGCTACAACGAGGACGGGCTCGTCGCGGCGATCGTCCAGGACGTCGAGACGCGTGCGGTGTTGATGATGGCGTGGATGAACGCCGAGACGTTGCAGATGAGTCTCGAGCAGGGCCGTACCGTGTTCTGGTCGCGGTCTCGGCAGGAGGTGTGGCGCAAGGGCGACACGTCCGGCGACCGTCAGTTCATCCGCTCGGCATGGTTCGACTGCGACGGCGACACCCTGTTGTTCCTCGTCGAACAGGAGGGCGGCGGCGCGTGCCACACCGGCAGCTACACGTGCTTCTTCCGGCCGTTCGGGGCCGACGAGCAGGTCGCCGGCCGTCCCGGCCCGACCTGAGGTCCGACATGCCGTACCCGTCGCGCGATGCGTTCGCCGAGCTGGCACAGCACCATCGGGTCGTCCCGGTGTGCGAGACGCTGCTCGCCGATCTGACGACGCCCGTGGCCGCCTTCGCCCGACTGTGCGGCGACGACGCCGGCGGTCGGCCCGGGTTCCTGCTCGAGTCGGTCGACCACGGCGGTCGGTGGAGTCGGTGGTCGTTCATCGGCCGCGACCCGCTGGCCCGTCTGGTCGCCCGAGGTGCCCACGTCGAGTTGGACGGTCCGGTGCCGCTCGACGTCCCCACCGATCGCGGTGTGCTGGCGGCGCTCGAGGTACTGCTCGAGCAGTTCCGCGCCCCGGACGCCGAGGCCTACGGCAGGGAACTCCCGCCGCTGCACTCCGGAGTGGTCGGCTACCTCGGCTACGACGTGGTCCGCGAGGTGGAGCACCTGCCCGACACGCCTGACGACGACACCGGTTGGCCCGACGCCGTGCTGTCCGTGATCGGCGAGCTGGCCGCCTACGACCACTGGTCACAGCAGGTCACGCTCATCGCCAACGCAGTGCTCCCCGAGGGCGCCACGGTCGACCAGATCGATGCGGCGTACGACGTCGCGCTCGCGCGTCTGGCACAGATGGCGGCCGATGGGGCGACACCGCTCGACGAGCCGCTCGTGACCCCACCGGAGCGGGCCGCGGATGCCGTGGCGGTGACGTCGTCGATGGCGGACGGCGAGTTCGAGTCGGCGGTCGTGGCCGCCAAGGAACACATCCTCGCGGGCGACATCTTCCAGGTCGTGCTGTCGCAGCGATTCGCCTTCGACACGAGTGCTGAGCCGCTCGACATCTACCGCACGCTGCGTCAGATCAATCCGAGCCCGTACATGTACTTCGTGCGCGAGGACGCCCTGAC
>CAJBIS010000090.1 GCA_903953195.1 uncultured Actinomycetes bacterium | reverse complement strand
GTTGCGTGCCCCGCGGGATCCGGCGGGTGGCGATCCGGCGGAACAGCGGCGAGTACAGCCACCGCCAGTAGGGGAACCCGAGCGTCCATCCGACGGTCTGCTCGACGGCGAACGCAGGACCTCGGCCGCCGTCGCTGTCGTCGTCAGTGTCGTCGTCGGTGCTGCTGTTCCACCGCACGACTCGCTCGTAGTGCTCGAACGGACCGTCGCCGAGTCCGAGCCGGTGCTCGCCGTGATCTCCGAGCGGATGGGGCCCCGAGGTGGTGCCATCCGACTCACGCACCAACTGGTCGTCCCGTGGTGTCAGACAGTCCTCGAGCTCGGCCCGCGTCATCCGGGTGACCTGACGAGTGCTGCCCACGTTCCCCCTCGGCTCGGCGCTCGAGCCTACGGGGTGACAGAGTGGAGGCCGTGTCACGACTGATCGTGCGCCCGTCCGGACCGCTCTCGGGTGAGGTGGTGATCGGCGGCGCCAAGAACTCGGCCCTGAAGCTCATGGCGGCGACGCTGCTCGCCCCGGGCCGCTACGTGCTGCGCAACGTCCCGGACATCGCGGACGTCGACACCATGAGCCAGTTGCTCGAGGCGATCGGGTGCTCCGTGCGACGCCGTGAGGACGACGCGCTCGAGATCGAACGCCCGCAGCGCGTCACCCCCGAGGCCCCCTACGAGCTCGTCGAGCAGATGCGGGCATCGACGGCCGTGCTCGGCCCGCTGCTCGCGTCCGAGGGTCGGGCGAGCGTGGCGAAGCCCGGCGGCGACAACTTCGGGGACCGGCCGATCGACATGCATCTCAGGTCGCTCGAGCAACTCGGCGCGACGTTCGAGCTGTCGCACGGTGTGATCGAGGGCCGCGCCGACGGGCTCGTCGGCAGGCCACAGGTGCTCGAGTACCCGAGTGTCGG
This sequence comes from uncultured Actinomycetes bacterium, assembly GCA_903953195.1. Classification (GTDB taxonomy): domain Bacteria; phylum Actinomycetota; class Acidimicrobiia; order Acidimicrobiales; family Microtrichaceae; genus SXMI01. The sequence goes on along the minus strand of CAJBIS010000090.1, from coordinate 4,928 downwards.
CGCGACCGAGAACCTGCTGATGGCCGCGGTGCTGGCATCCGGCACGACCACCATCGAGAACGCGGCGTGCGAACCCGAGATCGCCGACCTGGCTGCGTTCCTCAACCGCATGGGCGCGCACGTGCTCGGGGCCGGCAGTCCGACGATCACCATCGAGGGTGTCGAGACGCTGCACCCCGTCGAGCACGTCACGATCCCCGATCGGATCGAGGTCGCCACCTACCTCTCGGCGGTCGGCGTCGCCGGCGGTGAGGTCACGCTGCGCGGCGCGCGGTCGGACCATCTCGAGATCCTGATCGAGCGCATGGGGCACATGGGCCTGCGGATCTCACCGGAGGCCGATGGGCTCTGGGTGCGAGGGCCCGAGCGTCCTCGTGCGACCGATCTGGTCACGCTGCCGTACCCGGGGCTCGCAACCGACCACCTGCCCCTGCTCGTCGCCGTCCTCAGCATCGCGGACGGCACGAGTTTCGCGACCGAGAACGTGTTCGCCAATCGGTTCCGCTACGTCGGTGAACTGGGCCGGATGGGTGCGAACATCCGCGTGGACGGACACCACCTCGTCATCGATGGCGTCGACCGGTTGGAGGGTGCGCCCGTGCAGGCGGTCGACATCCGTGCCGGTGCGGCACTCGTGGTGGCCGGCCTCGGCGCCGACGGCGAGACCGTGATCCACGACGCCCACCACGTCGACCGCGGGTACGCGTCGCTGGTGGAACAACTGGCCCGACTCGGCGCCGACATCAGCCGCGACACCTGAGGTCGAACCGGCTCGAGGTCGGCGGATCGCGGAACACGTTCCGCGCCGACGGGGTTGAATCGGGTGATCCACCCGCATCTAGGGTGATCGGGAACGATCCGGACCGTGGAGCTCAGGTGTACGAACAGGTCGAGGAAGTCATCGAGATCATCCGCCCGGCGATCCAGGCCGACGGCGGCGACATCACGCTCCTGTCGGTCGACGAGGAGTCCGGCGTGGTCACGGTGCAGTTGAGTGGCGCCTGCGTGAGCTGCCCCGCGTCGACCGTCACGATGAAGGCCGGCGTGGAGCGGATCATGAAGGACCGCGTTCCCGGTGTCACGTCCGTCGTCCAGCCGGACGAGGGCGCCGAGCTCGGCACCGCCGTCTCGCTCTGAGCATGGCGGCCGGCGATCGCGGCGGTGACGTCGCAGCGCTCTTCGATCGGGCCCGAGCCGGCGACCGTGGCGCACTGGCTCGACTGCTCTCCTTCGTCGAGCGAGGCGGTGACGCCGCCCGGTCCGTGGCCGCGACGGCGTTCGGAGCGGCCGGCGCCGCGACGACCGTCGGCATCACCGGCGCTCCGGGTGCGGGCAAGTCGACGCTGACCAGTGCGCTGTGTCGCACGATGCGTGCCGATGGACACGACATCGGTGTGCTCGCGATCGACCCGTCCTCCCCGTTCACCGGCGGGGCGATCCTCGGTGATCGGGTGCGCATGGGTGAGCACGTGCTCGACGACGGTGTCTTCATCCGGTCGATGGCGACACGGGGCCACCTCGGCGGTCTGGCCGTGGCCACTCCCGAGGCGGCCCGCGTGCTCGACGCCGTCGGCTACCGGTGGGTGCTCGTCGAGACCGTCGGTGTCGGGCAGGTCGAGGTCGAGGTCGTCGCAGCGGCCGACACCACGGTCGTCGTCGTGAATCCCGGTTGGGGCGACGCCGTGCAGGCCAACAAGGCGGGCCTCATGGAGATCGCGGACGTCTTCGTGGTCAACAAGGCGGATCGACCCGGCGCAGCGGAGACCCGCCACGATCTCGAGGCGATGCTGTCGATGGGGGCGGGCCGCTCGTGGGCGCCGCCGGTCATCGAGACGGTCGCCGCAACCGGGCAGGGCGTGCCGGAGCTGTGGTCGGCACTCGGTCGTCACCGCGAGTATCTGGTCGAGTCCGGTGAGCTCGAACGCCGCCGCGGTCGTCGGGCCGATGACGAACTGCGCAACGTCGTCGTGGCCCGTCTGGTCGAGCGGGCGCAGGCGCTCTGTGACGGACCTGCGTGGGAGTCGGCCCGTGAGCGGTTGGCGTCCCGGCTCGCCGACCCGTGGCAGGTGGCCGACGATCTGCTCGCAGGGAGCAGCGGGACGGACGAGGTCACGTCGCCGTGATCAGCGGCAGTTGCGGCAGGTGCCCAGCAGATCGAGTCGGTGGGCCGTGATGGCGAAGCCGGTCTGTTCGACGATGTCGTCGAGCGTCCGGTGCAGTTCACGTTCCAGCGTTGCGGGCGCCGTGTAGTCGTCGATCCGGCCGCAGTTGGTGCACACCAGATGGTGATGGTGTGACGACAGGTCCTCGGCGAGTTCGTAGTGCGCGAACGAGTCGCCGACGACGATGCGGTGGACCACCCCCGCGGTGGTGAGCTCGCCCAGGTTCCGGTAGGCGCTGCTCTGCGACAGCGAGGTGTCGGCGGACAGGATCTCCGGGAGCGTGAGCGGCCGGTCCGACTGGGACAGCACGGCCACGATCGCTCGCCGTGACGTGGTGTACCGGAGATCGGTCTGCTGCAGGCGATCCGACACCAGGTCGTGGAGCTGGTCGTCGGTGGTGTTCTGCACGGCGCCCAGCCTAGGCGTGCCGTGCACGACCGCCCCGCCCGGGCCGCGCTCCCCGGACGGGCGCCTCAGACCGCTCGGTACCGTGCGGCCGTGCCCGTACCAGTTCCTGTGTCCGAGTCCGCGTCCGACCCCGTGAACGACATCGATCCGGTGGCAGCAGCCGCTCCGCCGGTCTGGCCGCGGAACCTTCCGCCGCACCTCCGGCCGGTCCGGCTGCTCGGGGCCGGCGGAAGCGCTCGCGTGTGGCTCGCCCGGGACCGTCGGTCCGGGCGGCACGTTGCGGTGAAGGTCGTCGAATTGGCCGCGGGTCCGCTCGGGACCACGGGCGTGTCGCTCCGCCGCGTTCGGTTCGAACGTGAGGCCCGCTCGCTGGCCCGGCTCGGCGGACATCCCGGCGTGCCGTGTGTGGTCGCACTCGGTGTCGACCTGGACGGCGTGGCGTGGATGGTGAACGAGTTCGTCGTGGGTCCGACGCTCGCCGATCGGGTCCTCGGCGGCGACCCGCTCGACGCCGACGAGGCCGTCGCCGTGCTCGTCGGCGCGGCCGAGGCATTGGCGACGGCACACGAGCACGGTGTGGTCCACGGTGACGTGAACCCCGCCAACGTCGTGCTCGGCTCGACCGGTCCCGTGTTGGTCGACTTCGGTGTCGGCGGGCTGGACGGTGATGGTGGCGACGCGGCGATCACGCCGCTCGTTGCGTCGCCGGAGCGGCTCGCCGGCGCCGGTCCGAGCACCGCCGACGACACGCACGCGCTGGCTGCGACGATCCGCTGGTCGATGTGTCCGCGTGCTGTGCTCCCGGCGTCGGTCGAGGCCCGACTCGACGCCTGCGTGGCACCGTCAGCGGCGGAGCGTCCGACCGCTGCGGCACTGGCTGTGGCGTTGGGTGGCCGGGTCACGGCGCGCTCGGGCTGGGGGCGTCGAGCGTCGCGGCGATAGCGTCTTTGCATGTCCGCACCAGAGGAAGTCGGTCCATCCGTGCATCGGGAGCGCCGCGATGACGGCGTCGAGGTGTTGACGTTGGTCAACGGCAAGGTGAACCCGCTGTGCGTGGCGCTGCTCGACCAGCTCGCCGACATCGCGTCCGAACTGGCGGCACAACCCAGTGGCGAGCGGCCGCGTGTGGTCGTCGTGGCCGGCAACCAGCGGGCGTTCGCGGCGGGCGCCGACATCACCGAGTTCGCGGCGCGGGGCGGGGCGGCGCCCGTTGAACTCGCCGACCGCGACGCCGTGACGGCCGTCGGACAGTCCTTTCTCCGAGCGCTCAACGCGGTCGCCGCGCTCCCGTGTCCCACGATCGCTGCGGTCAACGGCGTCGCGCTCGGCGGCGGTTGCGAACTGGCCCTGGCGTGCGACCTGCGGGTGGCCTCCGACGGTGCCCGGTTCGGGCAGCCCGAGATCCTGTTGGGCATCATCCCGGGCGGCGGCGGCACGCAGCGTCTCGCTCGACTCGTCGGACCCGGCCGGGCGAAGGACCTGATCTTCACCGGGCGAGCGATCGATGCCGCCGAGGCGGCGGCCATCGGGCTGGTCGACCGTGTGGTGGAGGGCGATGCCGTCGAGGGAGCGCTCGAACTGGCGTCGCAGCTCGCATCGGGGCCCCGGGATGCCCTCGCCCTGGCCAAGCAGGCCATCGACGGCGGTCTCGAGGGGACACTCTCCGACGGACTCGAGCTCGAGCAGCGCTGCTTCGTCGATTCGTTCGGCACCGAGGACGCGACGGTCGGTGTGGCGTCGTTCCTGGAGCACGGACCGGGGCGAGCGGTCTTTCCCTGAGCCCGTTCGACGATCCGGGTCCGATGACGGCCGGGTTCAGTCGGCCCAGACGATGTGCCCGAGCTCGATCGGGAGTTGCACGAGCGCGTGGCGGGGAACGATCCGGACCGTGACGCCCATGCGCCCGGCGGTCGTGAGCGGGGCGTCGGCGACGAACCGGCGGTGGCCGTCGTCGACCTGTCCGTCGTCGGTCATGGCGAGCGTCTCGACGGCCTCGAGCTCACCCGACTGGCCCACCCGGCCGACCACGAGTTGCACCTCGACGTCATCGGGGCCGAGCTCACCGAGCGCCACGACGGCGGCCACGGCGCGCCGGTCGCCCAGATCGGCCACGGACTCGTCGACAGAGATCGTGTCGATGTGCACCTGATGCCAGTGGGCGTCGACGCGGTGGCGGAACGCGGCGAGCGCCCGGGCGCCGGCGAAGTCGTCGGCGGTCAGGTCGCGGGCGCGTTCGGCGGCCGGCAGGTAGAGCTCGTTGACGTAGTCGCGCACCATGCGGTGGGCGCCGACGAAGGGGCCGAGCGTGCGCAGTGACGACTTCTGTCGTTCGACCCACCCGTGCGGGACGCCGTCGCC